>CAYYEE010000404.1:0-4595 GCA_964470775.1 uncultured Planctomycetota bacterium
CCAGAAGCGGACGCAGCCGACGCTGACGACAGAGGCGGGCAGGCGGCCGGCGGGGCCGGAGAGATCGGTGGCCGTGACTTTGACGTCACGCAGGGGCTTGAAGGCGCGCAGGGCGAAGGTCTGCGAGGCGTACTCGCCGGGCGTGGCGCGCACGGACAAAGCGCGCGTGACGGCCTTCTCGTCGGGGATCGTGGTGGGGTAGATGCGGGAGGCCCGGGGCAGGGACCAGACTTCATAGCCGCGTTGCGTGCGTTCGGGGGTGGTCTTGAGATCACCGGGGCTCTCGCCGGGCTTGCGCTCCTTGAGATTCTTCAACAAGGCGGCGTCGCGGCGGGCGAACTGGTCTTCAAGCTCTTGAACTTCGGCCAAGACGTCGGCGAACTGGGCAACGGGGGCGACGAGAATGGCGTTGGCGGCCCAGGCGCCGGGGGCTTCAAAGGTTAGGTCGAGAATGCCGTCCTGGACGTCCACGGTGAAGGTCTGGGCGTCCCAGCCGCCGCGGTCGCCTGTGCCGACGCGCGGGGCGACGACCTTGCCCTCGGCGGCGATGGAGAAAGGGGGAACAGCAAAGTCGAGGTCGCCGGAGACCACGGCCACGGCGCAGGGGCCCTTGGGAACCTTGACGCGGAAGGTGTGGCGCGCGGGCGTCTTGGCCTGGGCCAGGCCGGCGACGAGGTCGCGTGTGACGTCGTAGCCGGTTTCACGGTCGGCGCCGGCCAGGCCATTGACGCCGGTCCATCCGTATCCGAGGGCATCGGTGTACTCGTCCTTGGCGGTAACGCCTGTCCAGCCGGGCGCTACGGGAGACCCGATGGCGCCGAGGTCGAAGCGGGTGAGTTTGGAGGCGTCGACGGGTTTGCGGGGGGCGGCTTTGACCTCCGGCCGCGGGCCGAAGACCTGAATTTCCAGCAGGCGGGCCGTGGAGGGCGATTCGATGGTGAGCTTGACCTTGCGCGTGGTGACGGGCTTGGGGAGGACGGCGCGGAACACGCCGAAGGTGGCGGCCTCGTCGCCGTAGCGGGCGGCCAGGCCGCCCTCCGAGGGGTCGTCCTGGGCCTTGAGACACTCGCTTAGCAGGCTCCACTTCCCCCCCATCTCGGCTTCGATGCGGAACTTGTTGAGGGTCTGGCCTCGGCGGGGAACCATGAAGAGCACGACCTCGCCGACGAGGCGTTCCTGGCCAAGGTCAACTTCGAGCCAGTGAGGGGGCTTGGCGCCTTTCTGGAAGTCGGAGCACCAGTAGTCGCCCACGGTGTCGCCGTCTATGACGGCGGCGGCGAAGTGCTTGCCGGCGCGGAAGGCGCCGAGTTCGCTGCTGCATGTGACCTTGGCGCCGGCGGCTTTAGTGGCATAGTCGACACGCTTCGCGGGCTGGGCCGAGGCGACGGCGGTCATCAGCGCCAGCGTCACTAACGCGGTTCTCATGGTTGCTCCTATTATAAGATGATCTGCTTTGGCGGGGCGAACCGCCCCCTGCGACGCGCCTTGTCTGCGCGGGCGAGACGCCCGCGCTCGCGCTCCGGCGGAAAGCGATTCCGGCGCTACTTGGTATCGATGCCGGCCCAGGTGTCGAGCTCGTGCCAGACCTGAAGACTGCTGTGCTTGAAGTTGTTGTGCTCGGGGTCGTTGCCCGTCTTGCTGGAGAATTGGATGTAGCCGCCGGACGCCAGAAAGGCGTTTGAGCTCAACAGGTTAGCCAGACTGGACGCCTGGGACGTCGTGGCGAACCCGTCCGCGCCCGAGGAATAGACAATGGCCTGCGCGTGCCAGACCAGTTTTTCCTGCGGGTCGCCAAAGGAACGGACGCCGCCGTCACCGTAGAGGATATTGTAAGAAGTGCGATGGGCCCGGATGCCGCTCCCAGCGTAAGTCATGCCTACGGCCGATCCGCCCAAGTCCACGCCCGTGCCAGCGAACTTCTTCCCGTTGGCGTCAAAGGAGTTGCCCTTGCCAAAGGCGTCCACCACGAGCGCGCGGCCGTTGAGCTCGCGGCTTGTGCGGAAGACAGGCTGCCAGATGCGGGCCGACACGTTGGGCTTGGTTCCCGCGACACCTGTGAATGACGTGGTACCGTCCTGGTAATAGTGCCAGGGATTGGTGACGGCCAGAGGCACATTGCGGTATCCGTAGTTGGACTGGATCCAAGTGTACTGATCGTTGAACGCCGAGGAACGCCAGTCGCCATACTGCATGGTGGCGCCGTTGAGCCCGCCCGCAGTTTTCCAGTCGCCCAGGTTGACGGAGCCTTGCTTGGTTCCATCAATCTGATCCCCCAGCATGTTGGTTGCGCTGGGGCAGTAGAAGACCGACGCGTCCGCGATGTAGCCGCCGATGAGCAGATAACCCAAACCGTTGGGCCCCATGTTCAGACTCGACGTGTCCCACGACCGCGTGGGCAAACCATAGTCGCCCGTCACCTTGCGGCCAAGGGCAATCGTGCGCCAGTAGCCAAGGGCGACCCAGTCCATGCGGATGGGCACGTCGCCCGGACGCCCGACGTACCGAATCTGCATGTTCTCCAGCGGTTTCTGCATGACGCCACCAGCGGTGCTATGGTTCGTGTTGCAGGTATTGTCAATCACCGGCGTGGCGCCATTGCGGCACCAGGTGTTTGACGGGCCGGCCCAGCCGGGCGTGGACGGGTAGTAGCCGGAGTAATCGCCCGTGTAGGCTTCGAGGGCTGTGCCGATCTGCTTGAGGTTGGTCATGCAGGAGCTGCGGCGGGCTTTTTCGCGCGCGGCGGAGAGGGCGGGGAGAAGCATGGCGGCGAGGATGGCGATGATGGCGACGACGACAAGCAGCTCAATCAACGTAAAGGCATGGTTTAGCGCGCGCCGCATCAAGTCCATCTCTCGCTCCTTTCCCGACCAGGTTCACTGTGCATCATTCCAGGCATCGGCTCGGCAGACCGATGTCCACATGCGGCCCGCAGCCAGAAGAACGTAAGCCGCGTCAACACACCTACTTGGGCGACGTCGCGGCCACGGGAACCGCGCCCGAGGACTCCCGAACCGCCAGCGGCCCGCCTAGCAGCGTCCGCGTGCGAGGCCCAGGCTGCTCAATCTCCTCCACGAGCCGCGTCACGGCGCAATAGCCGATGTCGCGCCACGGAATCGCCGCGGTCGTGATCGTCGGCAGGAACGTCTCGCCGTCGGGATGGCCATCGCAGCCGACCACCGACACGTCCCGCGGCACGTGAACGCCGCGCTCGTGCAGATGGCGGATGAGCTGAATGGCCAGCAGGTCGCTGGACGCGAAAATCGCGGTGGGGCGGCGCTCCGGCGGCTGCCCGGCAAAAAGCGCCGCATACTCCGCCAGCCGCGTATGATCGGCGCTGGCCAGCGTGGCCCGCACGTTCAGCGTGTTGGCCCGCCCCAGAAAAGCCGCGTAGCGCTCGCGGTAGAGCGCAACGTCCATGCGCCGCGCCACGAACTCGATCCACGTATGCCCCAGCCCGACAAGGTGGTCCACGATCGGCGGCAGACTGGCCGCATTGTCCGGCTCCACTGTAGAGAACGCGCAGTCCGGCGTCGGCGCCGCGCCCAAAATCACCACCGGCGCCACGCGCCCCAGCACAGAGTGGTCCACGCCTTGGATCGGCCGCAGCAGAATCCCGTCCAGCCTCACGCGCGAAAGGCTGAGCGGAACCACGCCCTTGGACAGGTCCTCCTCGTTCATGGGCGCAATCGTCAGCGACAGGTTCCTGTCCTCCGCCGCCTCCAGCACGCCCTCATAAAACTGCTGCCTGGCCGCGCCCGGTTGCGACCACATTCCGTGCGCCAGAGCGATCATCCTGTGAACAAGCCCCGGCTTGGCGTGGCGCTTGGCCGCCAGCGCCCGCGCCGAAGCGTTCGGCACATAGCCCGTCTCCTTCACTGCGTCCAGAACGCGCCTGCGCACATCAGGCGACACCCTCACACGGTTCGACAACACCCGGCTCACTGTGGCCGGCGAGGTGTTCGACCGCCTGGCAATTTCGGCCAAAGACACGGTCATCCCGCAAATCCATTAGAACCATGAAATCGCATGTGAAAGCGCGTTCATGCCTGATTATAGTCCGCTCACTTCTTGTGTCAAGCAGAAAAAAACCCTTGCGTCAGTACCTTTCGTGAGGTAACATTCCCTCAGAAAGCAGACTGGCCGCGTCAGGGATATCCCTTGAACCCAGTCAAGGAGGATCGAAAATTGAGCCAGACCGACACCCTCAAACGCGTGGCTTCAGCCTTTACACTCATTGAACTCCTCGTCGTCGTCGCCATCATCGCCATCCTCGCCGCCATGCTTCTCCCCGCCCTCGCCGCCGCACGCGAAAAAGCCCGCCGCAGCTCCTGCATGACCAACCTCAAGCAGATCGCCTCCGCCTTGGCCGCCTACAACGGCGACTACAACAGCTACTACCCCTCCACGCCTGCCTGGGGTGGGGCAGACAGCTCCTGGTGCATCAACTCCTCCGGCGCGCCCGTCACCGACTCCACCTGCATCTACGCCCCCCCCCCCAACCACGCCCCCCCCCCGCCCCACCCTCTCCAACGCAGCCCCCCCCCCAACCTCAACCTCCCCTATTTCGGCCCCCCCGGCCACCCCCCCCCCCGCCC
>CAYYEE010000405.1:0-4588 GCA_964470775.1 uncultured Planctomycetota bacterium
CCTCTCGCCCCAGGTCATCGCCTCCATCCACAACCTCAAGAAGGACGTGCTGAGCACGCGGAGCATCAACCTGGACCTGGACGAAACGCTCATCGCCCTGGCCATCAGCGCCGCCACCAACCCCGGCGCCCAGATGGCCATGGAAAAGCTCAAGGAACTGCGCGGCTGCGAGGTCCACATGACCCACATCCCCACGCCCGGCGACGAAGCCGGCCTCCGGCGCCTGGGCGTCAACCTTACCAGCGACCCACGCTTCGCGTCCAAGAGCCTGTTCGAGACGTGAGTGTTGGCTTGACACAGTGTCATATGGCCGCTATCGCCTCACTCAGAATGACAGGGCGCCTCGCCCGCCGCTCTGCCATCGCGCCATGCGTCCCGCACTTCCCATTCTTCCCATAGGTCCCATGCGGAAAGCCCGCCGCACCTCCTATCTCCCCATCGCCGCAAAGCGCCCCGCCGTGACGCCGGCCACCTTGCGGAAGACGCGCATGAAGTAGAAGACGTCGTCGAAGCCGGCCAGGCGCGCGGCTTGCTTGATGGTGGCCCCGCGCGAAAGGTGCTCCTTGGCCAGAGCCACGCGGCGCGCCGTGATGAACTCGCGCGGGCCCATGCCCGTGTGTTCGCGGAAAAGCCGGCGGAAGTGGGTTGGACTGAGGTGGAAGCGCCGCGCCAGATCGGCCGCGTTCAGCGGCTGGGCCAGTTCCTCGTCAATGCAGCGCAGCGCCGCCTCCAGCCGCTCGTCCGTGCGCCCTTGCGCCGGCCCATGGCCCGTGTAGAGGTCGTGGATCATGTTCAGCACGACCATCTTGCGCCGCAACACCGCCGCCAGCCCTTCCACGCCCATCAGTTCGCCCAGCGCCGCATGGGCCTGGGCCACGCCGCAGCGCGGGTCGCGCACAACGGGCCGCCGCGGACTCAGGTAGCCCATCGCCTCCAGCCGCGCCGCCTCCCCGCCGTTCCACACCACCCACAGCGTGTCCCATTGCGTCTCCGGAAAGTACATGCACGGCTCCTCCGGGAATAGCAGCATGGCCGTGCCTGGATGGACCCGCAGCCTGCCCGCCGTGTCCGAGATGAACCGCCCCGCCCCCGCGCGCACATACACCGCCGCGTATTGCCCCAGAATCCGCAGCGACCGCGGCCGCTCCCGGCTCACCGACGCCCCGATCCGGTCCACCCACAGCCCGATGCGCCGCTCGATGGGCGACGGCGCCCGGAACTTCTCGTCGCGGTAAACCTCCAATCGCCCTATGGTCGAAATGTCCATAAATCCGGTCCCGCCATGCATTGCCATCTCAGCGATTCCCCCGTAGAATCGCAATGTGTGGCGCATAGGTCCAGATTAGCTCAACGACCTCGCGCTGTCAAAGGAGGGTCTAATCGTGCATAACCAGATGACGGATCGCCAGCGCAACCTGGAAACCATGCTCTTCGGCAAGCCCGACCGCATCCCTCTCACCCCAGGCGGCGGCCGCAAGTCCACCTGCGAACGCTGGCGCCGCGAAGGCCTGCCCGCGGACCTGCCCCCCGGCGGCATCCCCGAATACGCCTATCGCCAGGCCGGCGGAACTCTGCCCTGGCCCAAAGGCGGCAAAAGCTTCAGCGTGGACCAGCGCATGATCCCCCAGTTCGAAGAGAAGGTCATCGAGCGCAAAGCCGACTCGCAGATCGTCCAGGATTGGAAAGGCAACATCTGCGAGATCAGCAACGAGTTCACCACCGAATACCTGCGCAACGCCATTGACTTCGTGACCCGCAGTTGGATCAAGTGCCCCGTTGAAGACGAAGCCGACTGGAAAGACATGAAGCGCCGCTATGACCCCAACGACCCCTCCCGCTTCCCCCCCGATCCCGAGAAGCTGGGCGCCGAGGTCAACGCCGGCGAGACGTTCGTCCAGATCCACTTCAACGGCCCCTTCTGGCAATTGCGCGAGTGGACAGGCTTCGAAAACCTGTGCATGTTCTTCTACGACAAGCCCAAGCTCGTCGCCGAGATGCTGGAGTTCTGGCAGGAATACGTCGCCGCGCTGCTCGAAAAGACCTTGCGCTATGTCCGCCCCGATTCCTTGCACATCTCCGAAGATATGGCGTACAAGAGCTTCTCCATGATCTCGCCCGCCATGACGCGCCAGCATTTGTTGCCGGTCTACAAGCGCTGGGGCGAGATTATCCGCAAGGCCGGCGTGCCGCTCTACGGCGTGGACTCGGATGGGTTCATCGGCGAGTTGATCCCCATCTGGATAGACGCGGGCATGAACTTCTGCGACCCCATCGAGGTGGCGGCGGGCAACGACATCGTCCAGTTCCGCCGCCAGTTCGGCAAGGACATGGCCTATCGCGGCGGCATTGACAAACGCGCCATCGCCAAAGGCGGCGCGGTTATTGAGCAGGAAATCCTGCGCGTCGACCCTGTCATCCGCTCCGGCGGCTACATCCCCAGTTGCGACCACGGCGTGCCCCACGACGTCTCGTGGCCCAACTTCGTGCGCTACACCGGCTTGCTGGCCAAGGCCACCGGCTGGTTGTAAACGAAGCGGCCAGCCTGCCCCGATCCGGCCCAGACACGTTGTGAAAGCCCGCCTACGGCGGGATCGCAACCTGTCCCCGGAGAAGAACCGCGGCGTCCCAAGCCCGCCCCTGCGCGCGGGATGAAGCCGGCCATCGCCGGCCCCAGGCCATGGCCGCCAGCCGCCCAGCAAACGATGACCACCGAACACATGCCGGGCACTGCCGTCTCCCGGCGCGCGTAAGATGCGCTCCACGTCCCACTCCAGCCCCGCCCGCCACGTCCGTCCATCGCGCTCAATCCCGTCTTGGACCACCCCGTCCTCCGACTGGCGCTCGAAGAAGCGGTCCAGGCCGCGCCGCATGTCCGTTTCCCAATAACGATAGGCCGCGATCCCATACACCCAATCGCGCAGCCAGATGCCGTCAAAAGGGACCGTATCCGCGGACATGCAGCCCGCCATCCGGCCCGCCGGCCTCTCGTACTCGCGCCGTCTCAGCGAAATAGCCTCGCGCGTGAAAGGCAGGGCCGCTGGTCCAGGTCGCCATCGGGACCGGCATCGAAGCGAAGGAAGACAGGACTTGGCGGCGACACCGATGCCGAAGGACGTTGATTGAAGACGCCGCCCAGGCGTCAAACGAGGCGTTCGCGCCGTTCGTAAGGGACACAGTGGCGCGCAACCGCGCCGCGCAGACGCATCAAACCCTCGCGCCTTGCCGCTCATGGGCGGGCCAGCTATGATATTGAACATGCGTTGACGTGTTGGGAGAAACGACCGGACGACCGGTGGTTTCTCAGGAGTTGGGAGGGGTCGCTCCGGCCCCGCGGCCGGGCTTCTCTCTGAGGATCAACCTGATGATGCGAATGCGTGTTGCGTGGCTGGCGGTCGTGGCGTGCGCCTTGGCGGCGCCTTGCGGCGCGGCGGAGCCGGACCTGTATTTGCGGCCGGCGGCCGTGGCGGGCAGCTTCTATCCGGCCGGCAAGGCGGAACTCCAGGCCGCGGTGCAGAAAAGCCTGCAAGCCGCCCAGCCGCCCGCCGTGCCCGGTGAGATCAAGATCGTCATCGTGCCCCACGCGGGCTACGTCTACTCCGCCGACACGGCCGCCTATGCCTTCAAGGCGCTCCAGTCCGCCAAGAACATCAAGACCGTGCTGCTCATGGGCAGCCCCCACCAGGCGCCGGTGCGCGAGATATCGGTCTGGCCCCAAGGCGCCTACCGCACGCCCCTCGGCGACGCCGCCATCGACTCCGAGGTCGCCGGCCGCATCATCCGCTACACCGGCGCCATCTTCAACCGCGACGCCCACCTGCGCGAGCACAGCCTGGAGGTGGAAGTCCCCTTCCTTCAAACCATCTTCCCCGGCGCGAGCATCGTGCCCATGCTGGTCTATCCAACCACGACAACCCAACTGGACCGCATCGCCAACGCCGTAGCCGCGGAGCTGCACAAGGACGGCGTGGTCCTGGTGGTCAGCACCGACCTGTCGCACTATCCTCCCACGGCCGAGGCGGCCCAGAAGATTGACCGCGCCACCTTGGACAGCATCAAGACCCTGGACGCGTCGCGCGTGCTCGCCGTCAGCGACCAGCAGCTCGGCCTGCGCAGCGAGGGTCTGAGCTGCACCCTGTGCGCGCTTAGGGCCGTGGCCATCGCCCTCCAGGCCGGCCGCTCCATCGGCGTCAACAAATGCGTCGAGCTCCACTACAGCAACTCCGCCGCCAAGGCCGGCCCGGGCCGCGTGGTGGGCTATGGCGCGCTGGCCTTTTCCAGAGAGCGCGACGAAGACCTGGCCGCGCTGCTGGCCGCGCCCGAACAGCCCCCCGCGCCAGCCAAGCTCACCCCCGAGTCGCGCCAGACGCTGCTCAAGATCGCCGAGGTCTCGGTGCGCGCCGCGCTGGCCGGCAAGGACTACACGCCCGAAAAGCCGGCGTCGCCCGAGCTGCTCAGCAAGGCCGGCTGCTTTGTGACGCTCAAGACCAACGGCCAGTTGCGCGGATGCCTGGGCCGCTTTGACGCCGACAAGCCCATGTACGAAGCCGTGGCGGTCATGGCCCGCGCGTCCGCGCTGGACGACCCCCGC
>CAYYEE010000406.1:0-4578 GCA_964470775.1 uncultured Planctomycetota bacterium
CTAAGAAGACGCGCCAGCACAGGTTCAGGACTCCCTATCGCATCTACTTCAGCGCCCAAGGCGCCGCGCCTCCGCCTCCGCCCGCGCCTGCGGGCAAGGTTGTGCCCGAACGCGGCGAGATCTTCCCCAACGGCGGTTTTGAGGAGATGACCGCTGAAGGCGCGCCCAAGGACCACGTTCAGTTCCGCGCCGGTCTCATGGCCCTCGACACCGCCGTCTTCCACGACGGCCGGCAATCGCTGCGCCTCAATCCCCCTCGCGACAGCAAGTCCAGCGCGACCACGGCCGGCTTCGGCGTGGCGGACATGCGCGTGGAGTCTGGGCAGAACTACATCATGGGTTTCTGGGCGCGTGCTCAAGGCACAGACGCCGCGGTGTCGTGCAGCAGCTCCCTGCAATGGCGCGACCGCAACGGCGCCGTGTTGAAGGACGCGCAGGGCCAGGTCCTTCGCACCACGCTCATCGCGTCGCGCTACTACCAAACCGACTTTGACTGGACCTACGCGGAGAAGACCGTTGAGGCGCCCAAGGACGCGTTCTTCGCCGACCTCTATCTTTCCACGTGGTCTAAGGTGGGCAACGTGTGGCTGGACGGTATTACCGCCCGTCCCCAGGTTCTGCCCAGCGACCCAATCGAAGCCGCGCGCATGAAGATCGAGACCACAACCTGGCCCGACGTGGGCCTGATGCTGGACGTGAGCCCAGAGGTTGTGACGCCGCACACCCCGTGGATGAAGCCCGCGGCCGGCGGGCCGGTGAAGACGCTCTACCTGGCGCAAATGAGCAAGGACACGGATGGCGTGGCGCGCAATGTGATCGAGCTGGCTCAGCGGCTTCAGATGGATTGGGCGTTCCTGCCCGTGCTCAAACGCCGCCTGCCCACTTATGCGTTCTACGTCATCAAGACCGCCGACGATATTGAACCTTTCACAGTGGAGTTGCTCAAGAGCCGCCTTAGGGAACACTGGGATCTGATTGTTGCGGACCACGTGGACTTCAACGGCGTGCAGAAGGAGTTCACGGACCTTCTGCTTGGCGCAGCGGACGCAGGCGCAGGCGTGCTGTTCCTGGATTGCCGCAACCTGCCGGCGACGATCGCGGTCAAAGGCGCTCCCCCCGCCAGCTTCGCCATCATGCCCCACCTCAACCCTCGGGTCCCAGCTACTGCGTGCGGCGGGCTGGCCATGGCCCAGCGCCGAAAGGGCCGCATGGCGGTCATGTCCAGTGTTGAGAAGCTCTACCCGTGCATACCGCACGGCCAGACGACGTACATGATCG
Source organism: uncultured Planctomycetota bacterium (assembly GCA_964470775.1). Classification (GTDB taxonomy): domain Bacteria; phylum Planctomycetota; class Brocadiia; order CAIUPP01; family CAYYEE01; genus CAYYEE01. Next base: position 1,279 of record CAYYEE010000406.1, read on the forward strand.
ACCTCCAGGCCAAGGCGCTCCCAGGTTGGGAATACCGATTCATCCCTCTGATCAAAGCCGCTCTGTGGCTGGCTGGACGACAACCCGCGGCAAGCGTAACGAAGGCGGAAGCCGTCGGCGGCGCGTTGCGGTTTGCGATCAGCGGCCGGCCCGCGCAGGGCTATGCGCTGGAGATTACATTGCGCGACACCTTCGGCCGCGCATCGGAGCCGCGCAAGCTGCCGCTTGAGGCTGGGGCATCGGTCTTGGAGGCGCGCCTGCCCAAGCTCCTTGCTGGGCAGCACGCAGCCGAGTTCCGCCTGCTGGACGCGGACGGCAACATTGTGGACTTCGGCGCCACGGCCTTCACTGTCGCCAGCGCCTGCGTCATCCAGAAGCTTTCCACGGACAAGCGCGTCTACCACGGCGCCGAGTCTGTCTCCGTGCTGGCCGAAGTCTCCCAGGCGCCTCAGGGCGCCAGCCTCGTTGTGGAGCTTTATGACGCGTATGATCGCGTTGTCGCGCGGCGCGCCGCGCCGCTTGCCTCGGACCAGACCTCCGCGCGGGTCACACTCCCGCTTTCGCGTCCTCTCACCATCCTTCACCGCGCCTTTGCGCGCGTGGTCAAGGGAGGCGACGCGCTGTGCGAGGGCATGGTGGAGTTCTCGGCGCCGGACGGCTTTCCCCAGGACGACGAATACAGCATTTATCTGTGGAACGGAGGCCCCCAATTCGCGCCTGGCTACCTCATGGCGCTGAAGCAGGCTGGCTTTGAAAACGTCCTTCTTGAACCTGGGCGCATGGAATACGCGGGCGACCCTGTCCTCCGCGCCGGATTGCGCGCATGGGGCTACAGCCTGCGTCTGGGCTCGCTTAGAGACGACGGTTCCGGCCCACCCGGCGTCCGTGTGCCCTGCTTCAACGACCCGGCGTGGTGGAAGAAGGTGGAGGCCAGCGTTCAGAAGTTCGGACCCGGCATGGCCTACTATGGCCTGCGCGATTTCATTCTGGATGACGAGGTCCACCTGGGTGCGGAGACGTGCTTCTGCCCGCACTGCATGGCCAGGTTCCACGAGTACCTCAAGGCATCCTACCCTGGCCTCGCGGCGCTCAATCGAGCGTGGGGAACTCAGCTCAAGAACTGGGGCGAAGCCAGACCCCTGACGCTGAAGGAAACGTGGGACAAGAGTGCGCCCTTGGCGTCGTGGCTTGACCACAAGATGTTCATGGCCCTCACCTTCGCCCAGATGATCGGCCGCGTCAGAGACCTTTGCCGGCCCTTCATTCCGGATATCAAGGTCGGCTTGTCGGGCACGCAGAACCCGGACTATACGTACAACTGGGCGGAATTTCTCAAGTACGCAGAGTGCATCGGCAACTACGGCGGCGTCCAGTGCGACCTGATCCAGTCGTTTAAGAAGCCCGGCAGCCGCGTCGGGCGCTGGACAGGCGGCTACGCCTATTCCTGGGTCAACGCCGAGAAGTACGAGCGCTGCGCGCCCTGGGAAGGGATTTTCTCCGGCAGCCCCTGCTACTTCTTCTTCCACGGAACGTCGTGCTGGGGCATGCGCGGTGACCTGCGCATGAACACCAACACCCGGATGGCTTTGGAGGAGGCGCGTGTCATCCAGGAGGGCATCGACAAGCTGCTGCTCTCCACCCCTCGGCGCGACGATGGCGTGGCCGTCCACTACTCGCACGCGAGCTGTTTCGCGGCTGCGGGACGCAAGGACCCGCGCTCGTGGTCGGCGGCTGTGGACGGCTGGCGATTCCTCCTCGATGACCTGGGTTTGGGCTTCCGCTTCGTCTCCACCGAGCAGGTCGAGCAGGGGTTGTTGCGCGGCGGCAAGGTCAAGGTTTTCATCCTGCCTGTCTCGTACTGTCTCTCGGCCAAAGAGGTCGACGCGCTGGCCCGGTTCGTGGAGGATGGAGGCACGGTGATCGCGGATCACTCGCCCGGCGTCTACGACGGCCACGGCGGCGCACAGGACAAGGACGTGCTGACCAAGCTGTTCGGCGTCCGGCGCGCGGCTGAGTCTGTGAAGGACCTTGAGGGAATGCTGGAAATCACCGACTCGCCACTCACCGGCGGCAAGGCGCGCGCCATCAGGATTCGCTACGCGGACGAAGGGTTGACGCTGGCGCAAGGAAAAGCGCTGGCCCGATTCGCGGGCAAGCCGGCCCTGGTCGTCCATGAGATCGGCAAGGGACGGGCGGTGCTGCTGGGTTGCGTCATGCGCGACTACGCCAAGAGCGACCTTGTGGGCGGCGGCGAGACCCAGCTCATCGGCCGCGGCGACCCCGCGCTGACCACGCCCTTGCGCGAGATGGTCGCCTCCATTCTCGACAGCGCGGGCGTGCGGCCCGCGGTCACCCTCACCACGGGCGATGGCGTCAACTTCCAGCCCCTCACCAAGACGGCGGTCTACGATGCAGGCGCCATTCGCTACGCCGGCCTGCTCAAGCCCGACAGCGCCTTTAAGCCCATCCAACCCCACGAGCGCGTCCCGGTCAAGGTTGACATGGGCACAGAGGGACACATCTACGACGTCCGCGCCGGCAAGTACCTTGGCAAAGGCCGGCGCGCGGACATCGTCATGACGCCCGCAATCGGCCAGGTTCTGGCCGTGCTGCCATACAGGGTCGATAGGGTAGAAGTGACCGCAGGGGACGTTGAGCGCGGAGAAACGGTCACGGCGCAGGTTAACATCAAGGCCCAGGGCGATATGGGAAGACACGTGGTCATGGCGCGTTTCGTGGCGCCCGACGGCAAGGAAACGCCGTACTACCGGACCAAGGCTGTCCTTGAAAAGGGATCGGGCTCGATCACCATATCAACAGCCCTTAACGACGCGCCGGGCGCGTGGACGGTCCATGCGACGGACGTCGCCTCGGGCATCACGGGCAAAGCTACATTTACGTTGAAATGATTTCTTTTTAAGAACGGGAGACTGCGGATGAATCTTTCTGCTTTGCGCGCCTGGCTTGCCGCGTCGCTGGTCCTGTGCGGTTCGGCCTTTGGCTTTGACATCATCAAGGATGGCAAACCCGCGGCGACGATTCTGCTCCCGGCCCAGGCCAGCGCCATCGAACAGGACAGCGCCAAGACGCTTGTCAAGTACCTCAAGCAGGCGTCTGGCGCGGAGTTGAGCGTGATCGTCGAACCCGCGGAGCCCAAGGGTTCCGTCATCTCCGTAGGCGCCACGGCGCTGGCGCAGAAAGCCGGCGTCAACGCAAGCGGTCTGCAGGCGGACGGGTATCGTCTTGCGGTCAAGGGCGGCGCGCTCTTCGTGATCGGCCGCGACACGCCGTTCATCGTGG
>CAYYEE010000407.1:0-4575 GCA_964470775.1 uncultured Planctomycetota bacterium
GCTGCGCCGTCAAGGCCCCCGGCTTCGGCGACCGCCGCAAAGCCATGCTCCAAGACATGGCCATCCTCACCGGCGGCCAGTTCATCAGCGAAGACATCGGCGTCAAGCTGGAGAACGTCCAGGTCAGCCAGCTCGGCCAGGCCAAGAAGGTCAAGGTCACCAAAGACGACACCACGATCGTCGAGGGATCCGGCGATAAGTCCGCCATCAAGCAGCGTATTGACCAGATTCGCAAGCAGATCGAGACCACCACCAGCGACTACGACCGCGAGAAACTGCAAGAGCGCCTGGCCAAACTCGTCGGCGGCGTGGCCGTCATCCGCGTCGGCGGCGCCACCGAAGCCGCCATGCTCGAACGCAAGGCCCGTGTGGAAGACGCCATGCACTCCACCCGCGCCGCGGCCGAGGAAGGCGTCGTCGCCGGCGGCGGCACAACCCTGATCCGCGCCATCCCCTCCGTCGAAGACCTCCGCGGCAAGCTGCGTGGAGACGAAAAACTCGGCGCCGAGATCGTCCTCAAAGCCCTCCGCGCCCCCCTGCGCCAGATTGCCGCCAACGGCGGGCTGAACGGCGACGTGGTGGTCGAAGAGGTCCTCGAAAAATCTGGCGACACCGGCTATGACGCCGTGGCTGGCGAGTACGTGGACATGGTCAAGGCCGGCATCCTCGACGCCGCCAAGGTCACCCGCACCGCCATCCAGAACGCCGGCAGTCTGGCCGGCCTGCTCCTCACGACCGAAGCCATGGTCACCGAGTTCAAGGACGAGGAGAAGGATGCCCCCGCTCCCGAGGGCGTCGTCCGCTAGGATTTCAGTATTAAATGGTTGCATCGCAAATGGTTAGGGAGGACTGGCTTGTCCGGTCCTCCCGCTTCATGTCCGCCCAGGGCCTGCCCCGGCCTTGACACCCCAGCCCTATCGGTTAGAATACCGCACTTGACAGTGGCAGGCGGGCGCTATACGCCCACAGGCCAGCCGGACGGCGACACAGGTTGCGAAAGCCCGCCAGCGGCGGGGTCGCAACGTGTCCCCGGAACAAGCCCCTGTCAGGTGGCCATCGGGTCCGGCGGTTGCGGGTCTTTTGGAGACGCTGATTTGAATAGCTTCGTCCTCCCCTTCGAAGCCCCCATTATCGAGCTGGAAGAAAGGATCGAGGAGCTCCGCAGGTGTGAGGCGCAGGAACACGTCGACCTCAAAGACGAGATTCGCAGCCTCGAATCAAAGCAAACCGAGCTGATCGAGCAGATTTACGCCAATCTCACCCCGTGGGACCGTGTTCGCATCGCCCGCCACCAGGATCGCCCCATCTTCAACGACTACGCCAAAGGCATGATGGACGAATTCGTTGAGATCCACGGTGACCGCGCCTTTGGCGACGACCGTTCCATCATCGCCGGCCTTGGCCGCATCGAGGGGCGCCGCGTAGTCCTCATCGGCCAGCAGAAAGGCAGCAACACCAAGGAGAAGATCGAGGCCAACTTCGGCATGCCGCATCCTGAAGGGCTGCGTAAAGCCAAGCGCATGATGCTCTTAGCTGAAAAGTACCACCTCCCCGTCATCACCATCATCGACACCCCCGGCGCCTACCCAGGCATCGGCGCCGAAGAGCGCGGCATCTCCTACGCCATTGCCGACAACCTCTTCCATATGGCCCGCCTCCGCACCCCCATCCTCAGCGTCATCATCGGCGAAGGCTGCAGCGGCGGCGCATTGGCCATCGGCATGCCCGACAAGGTCATGATGCTCGAATACGCCTACTACGCCGTCATCTCGCCCGAAGGCTGCGCCGCCATCCTCTGGCGCAGCGGCGAAAAGGCCCCCTTGGCCGCGGCCGCCATGCGCCTCACCGCCCAAGAGCTGCTCGAAGTCAACGTCATTGACCAAATCATCCCTGAACCCACCGGCGGCGCCCACCGCGACCCCAAGAAAATGATCGCCACCCTCAAAAAGGCGATTGGCAAGTCCTTGGACCAGCTCTGCGCGACCCCCATTGACCAGCTTGTCCAAGAGCGCTACCAGAAATACCGCCGCATCGGCGTCTTCTTCGAAGGCGGCAAGCTGTCCTCCTGCCTCCGCAAGACTTGCAAGCGCAAGATCTTGGGCGCCGCCCCCCCAAAACCCAAGCCCGCGGCGGCCACGGCTCAACCCACCGCCTAGTGTGGTGTTTCGGAAATGCAGGGCATTTCCGAAACACCACACTAGCCGCACGCCCTACCGCCCCATCTCCACCAGCACCTTCATCGTTCCCGGCTGCCCCGCCCGTTCCAGCGCCTCCACCCCCTTGTCCAACGGATAGCGCGCCTCGACCAGTCGCGTGACCGGAAACCGGAACGCCCGCAGCGCCTTCAGCGCCCGGCCAAAGGGCCCACACCGAGACCCCAGCACGGTCACCTCGTTCACCACCGCCAGCGCCAAGTTCAACTCGCCTTGCGAGACGACCGTCGACTTGAGCACGAGCAGCCCCCTCGGCTTGACCAGCCTCAACGACTCCATCAGCCCCTGCCCGCGGCCCGTCGCCTCCACCACCACGTCCGCGCCCTTGGCGACGCCCTGGCAGCCCAGCGCCGTCTTTACGCCGTTCCACCGCGCCCGATCCAGCTTGCGCGGATACCTCCCCACCAGCGTCACGTCGTTGCACACCGTGCTCAGCGCCCACGCGCACAAAATCCCCAGCTTCCCATCCCCCATCACCACGCACCGCGCCCTCTCCGGCAGCGCCGCCTGCTCCAGAATCTCATGCGCAGCGGCCAGCGGCTCCATGAACACCGCCTCCTCGTCCGTCACGTCGTCCGGCACAGCATGCAGGTTCACCTTGGGCAGCGTCAGCCTCTCCGCCAGCGCGCCGTCCAGCCGGTCAATCCCCAGCGTGGTCCGGTTTGGGCAATGCCGCCCCAGCCCCTGCCTGCACCAGTCGCACTCCCCGCACGCCGCGTTGATCTCCCCCACCACACGCTGGCCGTCCCACACGCCCACGAACTCGTGCCCCATCACCCCGCGGAACCCCATGTAGCCGCGCGCCACCTCGAGGTCCGTGCGGCAGACCCCGGCCAGACGCACGTCCACCAGCGCCCAGCCAGGCCTCACCACCGGCTCCGGGCGATCCGCCACATAATCTACGCCACCATCATAGACTAACGCCCTCACAAGCCGCCTCCTTTCGAGCGCATGCCCCCATTCTGGCGGTCCCAGCCCCGCCTGTCAAACGCGCGTTCACCGTTCTTCCGTCCCTTGGGTCCCCTGGCCCCAACACCGCCCTTCCTTGACCGACCCGCTGGCTCAGTGCTATCGTCATCATCACAACCCGCGCGCCCCCCAAGGAGACCGTCTTATGCTTGTCATGCCCAACCGGGATCCTGCCGTCCTTGAACCCGAAGATGAAGAGATGCTGGAGCAGGTTGTCGCCGCCATCAGCCAAGAGCTTGGCCAGTCCGTCATCGCCCGCGGCGTAAATTCCATTGACTACCGCACCTATTGCGACGCCGAGGACCGCCCCTGCATGTTCGAGTTCACCCCTCGCGGCCGCCCCCAAGTGCCAATCCAGGAGTTTGAGCGCGTCCTAGCCATGCGCTTTGTCCAGATCATGTGGGAAACCCGGCAGAAGCGCTGCCTCGCCTTGGGACTCGACCCCAAGGACGACCGCTTCCGTCCCTGGCCCGACGGCGCCCCGGATTATATCCTGGGCCTGCAAGACAACCCCGACGCCGTCCAGGCCCTTCCCGACGGTCTACTTGACGACACCGCCCCCAGCCGTCCCACCCCCGGCCGCAACGATCCCTGCCCCTGCGGCAGCGGCCTCAAATACAAGAACTGCTGCATGAGGCTCTAACCCGTCGTCAGCGCCCCTCCGCCGCAAACCGAGTGTCCCCACCCACCAGAGTCCGGACCACCTTGCCCATCAGCCGCCGTCCCGCAAACGGGCAATTGCGACTCTTTGACAGGAACTTGTCCGGGTCCACCACCCACTCCGCCTTGGGGTCGAAGATCGTCACATCCGCCCGCGCCCCAGGGGTCAACGTCCCGGCCTCCAGTCCAAACGCCCTGGCAGGCCCGGCGCTCATGCGCTCAATCAACGCCAGCGCCGTCACGCGGCCCGGAACCACAAGCTCCGTCCACAACGCGGCCAGCGCCGTCTCCATGCCGATAACGCCAAAGGGCGCTGACGCGAAGCCCTTGGCCTTGGCGGCCGCCGTGTGAGGCGCGTGGTCCGTGGCCACGCAGTCCACCGTCCCGTCAACCAGCGCCTGACGCAGCGCCTCCCGGTCCTGGGGCGTGCCCAGCGGCGGATTCATCTTGTAGTTCGCATCCGCCGAAGGAATGTCCTCGTCCGCAAGGATCAAGTGGTGCGGCGTCGCCTCGGCTGTCACGGCAACACCCCTCCTCTTCGCCTGGCGAACCATGTCCACGGAGCAGGCCGAGGACAAATGCTGCAAGTGAACCCGCGCGCCCAGTTCCTCGGCCAGCGCCAAATCGCGAGCGACCACCGACGACTCGGCTTCGGCCGGCTGCCCCGCCAAATTCAACCTCCGCGACGCCGCGCCAAGACGCATCACCCCGCCGGCGGACAACTTCGCGTCTT
>CAYYEE010000408.1:0-4561 GCA_964470775.1 uncultured Planctomycetota bacterium
TCCTTGTGCGCCCTTTTTGCGCTACTCTTCCGGCGCGTGACGCCAAACTCCAGGGTGTTTCGGAAATGCAAGGCATTTCCGAAACACCACACGAGGGTCTTTTCGCCCGCTTGGGCTGCCCGCGCGGCCTCCGCGGCCCCTCCATTGTTCTGTCGCGCCGAATCTCCGCGGGACTTGTCCGCGTGGCGCTGGCGCGGGAAGGGTGGTAGAGTATTGTGACGCCGCCGGGCTGGCCTGGCGGCGTCTTTTCTTCCCGGCGGTTTCGGCGGCGGAGGGTTCACGGTTCCTCTGCCGCGCCGCGAGGCGGTAGAAGCATGGCGCCTGGCAAACCTGTCAACTGGAAAGTGAACCTCGCGTTCGCGTGGACATCGCAGCTTCTGTCCATCATGGGGTTCATGTTCTCGATGTCCTTTACGGCGTACTTCATCCAGCAAGACCTGGGCGTGAAGGACGTGAAGCAGGCGCAGATGTGGAACTGGCTGTTCAGCATCGCGACGCCGATCAGCCTGGCGGTGATGTCGCCGGTATGGGGGGCGGTGGCGGACCGGTATGGCCGCAAGATGATGATGCTGCGGGCGAACTTCGGGGCCGCCATCCTGCTGGCGTGGATGGGTTTTGTGCAGAGCGTGGAGATGCTGGTGTTTCTGCGCTTGATGCAGGGGATCTTGACGGGGACGGTGACCGCGGCGCAGACGCTGGTGGCCAGCCATACGCCGGAGAAGCGGCAGGGGCTGGCGCTGGGCGCCATGACGTCGGCGGTGTTCGCGGGGTCGTCGCTGGGGAGCTGGCTGGGCGGGTTGTTCTCGCACGCTTACGGCTATCGCAACGCCTTCTTCGCGTCCGGCGTCATCTTGCTGGTGGCGACGCTTTTGGTGCTGTGGGGGGTGAGGGAGAACTTCGAGCGGCCGGTCGTTTCGCCGAGCCGGGCGGACAAGCGGGCGAAGCGGTCCGGGCTGCGTGCCGGCGCGCCGATCCTGCTGTTGCTGATGGCGATGGGTCTGGTGCGGCAGTTCGACGTGCCGATGCTGCCGTTCTTGGTGCAGTTGGTGCACGGCGGGGTGCAGGGCGCGGAACTGTGGATGAGCCGGGTGCAGATCATGTTCGCGATGGGGGCGCTGGCCGGGAGTTTTCTTCTGGGGTGGCTGGCGGACCGGATTGCGCCGCCCAAGGTGGCGAAGTTCTGCTCTTTGGCCGCGGGGTTGTGCGTTATCCCGCAGATGCTGGCGGCGACGTTTGCGCCGCTGCTGTGGGGGCGGTTGTGGATGGCTTTCTTTGCGGGCGGGCTGGACCCGGTGTTCCAGATATGGCTTTCGCGCGTGACGCCCAAGGCGCAGCGGGGGCAGGCGTTTGGGTGGGCGGTGACGGCGCGGTCGTTCGGGTGGGTGTTGGGGCCGTCAATGAGCACGTGGATCGCGATTCACTTTGATGTGCGGACGTCCTTCTTCGCGATGTCGGAGCTTTACATCCTGCTGATTCCGCTGATCGCCTATGTGTCGGCGTTGGTGGTCCATCCGGGGACGCAGGGCGCGGTGGAGAAGAAGCCGGCGCAGGACCGGGTGTGAGGCCGGCGGTGGAGGTCGGTCTGGCGAGGGTGTGCTATGGCTGCGGGTGAGATGGTGTTTGCGGGCGTTGACCTGGGCACGGGCGGCGTGAGGGCGCTGGCCGCGGACAGCAAGGGCCGCGTGTTGGCAAGCGCGCAGGAGACGTTGAGCGCGAGCCCGGCGGCGTCCGCGGGCCGGCACGAGCAGGAGCCTTCGGCGTGGCGCGCGGCGATGACGGCGGCGCTGCGCAAGCTTTCGGCCGGGCTGGCCGCGGCTGGCGTGAAGCCGGAGCGGCTGGCCGGGCTGGCGGTGGATGGAACGTCGGGCACGCTGGCGGTGATGGACGCGCAGGGCAGGGCGCTGCGGCCGGCGCTGATGTATAACGACGGCCGGGCCGCGGCCGAGGCGGAAGAACTCAACGGCCTGGCGGGCGGTTTCCTGGGCAGGATGGGGTACCGGTTCGCGGCTTCGTATGCGCTGGCCAAGGCGTTGTGGGTGGCGCGGCATGAGGCGGAGGCGTTCGGCCGGGCGCGTTGGTTGTTGAGCCAGGCGGATTGCGCGGTGGGATGGCTGACGGGTGTGTGGGGGGTGACGGATTACAGCAACGCGCTGAAGATGGGCTATGACCTGATCGAGGAGCGTTGGCCGGCGTGGATGGAGGGGCTGCCCGGCGTTGCGGAGCGGCTGGCGCAGGTGAAGGCGCCGGGGGACCTGCTGGGCCGCGTGACGCGCCAGGCGGCGGCCGAGACGGGCCTGCCCGAGGGGACGCCGGTGATGGGCGGCGCGACGGACGGGACCGCGGCGTTCCTGGCCTCGGGCGCGCGGCGGCCGGGCGACGTCAACACGACATTGGGCACGACGCTGGTGTTCAAGGTGATCAGCCACAGAATCGTGGTGGATCCGTCGGGCGTGTTGTATTGCCACAAGCTGCCGGGCGGGCTGTGGCTGCCGGGCGGGGCGGGCAACGTGGGCGGGGAGTGGGTGGGCGCGTGGTTCGCGGGCCAGGACCCGGCGGCGCTGGACTGGCAGGCGGCCGGGCTGTTGCCGGCGCTGTGCGCGGCGTACCCGCTGGCGCGGAAGGGCGAGCGGTTCCCCTTCTTGTCGGCGCAGGCGGAGGGGTTCTTTGAGCCGGAGCCTGCGAGCGTGGCGGAGCGTTACGCGGCGTGCTTGCAGGGCGTGGCCATGGTGGAACGGCTGGCGTACGAGAAACTGGAGGCGGCGGCCGGGGCCAAGGTGGGCGATGTGTTCGCGACGGGGGGGGGCAGCCGCAGCGACGTGTGGACGCAGTTGCGCGCGGACATGACTGGGCGGGTGATGCGCAGGCCCGCGTGTCCGGAGTCGGCCATGGGCGCGTGTGTGCTGGCCGCGGCGGGGAGGCTGGGCGGGGTGTGGGCGGCGGCGGAGCAGATGGCGCGCGTGGAGCGTGTGTTCGAGCCCGCGGCGGGCCGCGGGACGGTCTGCGGCGAGGTCTACGGCCGGTGGGTGGAAGCGTTGAAGCGTCGAGGGTATCTGTGAGCGTTTACAAACCGTGTGACATCCGCGGTCCCGCCGAGGAGATGAGCGGGGATTTGTACCGGGCGTGGGGCCGGGCGCTGGGCGGCCGGCTGCCCGTTGGGTCGGCGTTCGTCATCGGCGGCGACGTGCGGCTCTCAACGCCGGGCTTCTTGGCCGGGCTGGAGGCGGGTTTGGTGGAGTCGGGAGTGGCGGTGGAGAATTTGGGCGTGGCGCCGACGCCGATGATCTACTTTGAGCGCAGGCGCTCGGAGGCGCCGGGTTGCGCTATCGTGACCGCGTCGCACAGTCCGGCGCGGATGAACGGGTTGAAGTGGATGCTGGGGGGCCAGCCGCCCACGGAGGAGGACGTGCAGTCGCTGCGGCGCGAGGCGGAGGCCGGGGCGGGGTTCTTCCGCGCGGGCGGCTCGGCGCGGCCGGTTTGCGCGGACGAGGCCTATGCGGCGTGGCTGCGCGGGGCGTTCGGCGCGGGTGGCGCGTTGAAGGTGGTGGCGGACCCGGGCAGCGGGTGCTGGGCCGGCCGGGCGGCGCGCTTTTTGGGCGAGGCGTTTCCGGAGGGGCGGTTCACGGCGATCCATGACCGGCCGGATGGAACCTTTGCGGAGCGCGATCCGGATTGCGCGCACGCGGATGCGCTGAAGCGGCTGTCGCAGGAAGTGGCGGCGCAGGGCGCGGACCTGGGCGTGGCGTTCGACGGGGACGGCGACCGCGTGGCGTTTGTGGACGACGCGGGCAAGCCGTTGTCGGCGGAGGAGGCGACGTTTGTGCTGATCCGCAGCTTCGGGGCGCAGTGGCCGGGCCGGGCGTTTGTGCGCGACATCAAGTTCTCGCGGCGCATGGACGAGGCGGCGGAGGCGCTGGGCGGCCGGGCGGCTGTGGAGCGCAGCGGGCACGCCTTCATCCGGGCGCGGATGCTGGCGGAGAAGGCTTTGTTCGGCGCGGAGATCAGCGGGCATTACTTCTTCGACGAACTGGGCGGCGGCGATGACGGGCTGTACGCGGCGTGCCGGATGATTGCGCACGTGGCGCGGAGCGGAAGGCGGTTGTCGGCGCTGAGAGCGCAGTGTCCGCGCGTTTTTATGACCCGCGACCTGCGGCTGACGCCGCAGGGGGAGAGCCGCGCCGAGGCGCTGGCGCGGATCCGGGCGGCGTTCGCGGACCGGCCCATGAGTTTCGTGGACGGGGTGAAGGTGGAGTTTGAGGGGGGGTGGGCGCTGGTGCGGTCGTCGGTGACCGAGGCGTCGCTGACGTTTCGGTTTGAGGGCGACAGCGAGGAGGGGCTGGCGGGGGTGGTGGCGCAGTTCTGCGGCCGGATAGGGGCGATGGGCGAGCGGCTGGCGCGGCAGCACGCGGAGGCGGGGCGGAAGACGCAAGGGAAGCGCTGAGATGGCGGCAGGGCCAGAGGACGGAAGGCGGCGCCGCTCTGGATTGACGGCGGTGTGGGCGGGCTGTAGGATTTGGCCTCGGAGGCAGGGCCTGACGCCATAAGGGAGTGACGCGGATGGAGA
>CAYYEE010000409.1:0-4555 GCA_964470775.1 uncultured Planctomycetota bacterium
TGGGCCGCAGGATCACCCGCCCTCCGCGCAACACCACGTCCTCGGCCATCACCGACCGCGAAGCGTTCGCCCTGGGGTTGCGCACGCGAAAGGCCATGCGCATCGGCTCGCGCGCGTACGCCTCGGCCGGCGCCGCCCGGCGCGCCGTCAACCCCCGCAGCACAAAGTAAGGCGCCACGAACGACACCGCAAAGAGGCACGCCATAGTCGCGCAGATCAGCGCCAGCAGGTTGATGTCCGTGTTGAACGCCCCGATGTACACGAACACCGTCAGCGCGAGAAACAGCAGCCCCCCCTTGGTCAGGTAGTATCTGTGCGAAGACTCGTGCGGCATGTCGGGGCGCCTTTCACACCGGCGCTTTCAACGACCCCAGAATATCATCTATCACCTGGCCCGGCTCGCCGTCGCTGGCGCCGCCGCGCGGCGACAGACGGTGCTCCAGGATCGGCCGCGCCAGCCGCTTCACGTCGTCGGGCACGCAATAATCCCGGCCCTCGACCAGGGCCATAGCCTGCGCCCCGCGGTAGAGCGCCAGCGCCCCCCGCGGGCTGGCCCCGAACCGGAGTTCCTCCGTCTCCCGCGTTCGTCTCACGATCTCCATCAAATAGTCCAGAATCTCCGTACTCACCTCCACCGTCGCCACCGCCTCCTGCATCTTCAAGACCGTCTCCGCCGTCGCCACCGGCTTCAGGTCGTCCGCCTTGTCCGTCGTCACCCCGTCGCGCAGAATCCGCTTCTCCTCCTCCAGGGCCGGATAACCCACGCGGATCTTCATCAGAAACCGGTCCAGCTCCGACTCCGGCAGAGGATACGTCCCCTCGAACTCATGCGGGTTCTGCGTCGCCATCACCATGAACGGCTTGGGCAGCGGCCGCGTGTCGCGGTCCACCGACACCTCGCGATCGTTCATCGCCTGCAAAAGGCAGCTCTGCGTCCTCGGCGTGGTGCGGTTGATCTCGTCCGCCAGCACGATATTCGCGAACACTGGCCCTGGCCGGAAGATGAAGTCCTTCTTGTTCGCGTCATAAATGGATACGCCCACCACGTCCGTAGGCAGCAGGTCCGGCGTGAACTGAATACGCTGGAACTCGCCCGCGATCGAACGCGCCAACGCCTTGGCGAACAGCGTCTTGCCCACGCCCGGCACATCCTCGATCAACAGATGCCCGCCGGAAAACAGCCCCACCAGCGCCATCTTCACCGCCTCGTCCTTGCCGTAGAAAACCTTCTGGATGTTCGTCCGAATCGCCTCTACGGTCTGGAAGAATGTCTCATCCAAGGCAGGGCTGCGCTCCTCAGCAGGTAACAGAGTGCTCCAAAGCCGTTGTTCTCAACATCATACCAAATCCCCCGCGCCAGCCCCAACCGCGGAATGAAGGGGCTTCGGGTTACCGGGCTTCGACCCCGCTCCACCGTTGCCCCCCGCCGCAGCCGCTCCCAAGACCCCAAACCCCAGGCCCCAGCCCCCCCTTCATTCCACCTCCACCCGCAGCCCGTCATACGCCGGCTCGACGCCCGCCGGCAGCGACTGGCGCAGTCCCTCGTGCAGCAGGTGATGGGAGATGTGCGTCAGCAACGCCCGGCGCGGACGCAGCTTGGCCACCAGCTCCAACGCCTGGCCCACGGAGAAGTGCTTCTCGTGCGGCTTAGGCATCAACGCCCCGATCACCAGCGTCTCCAGCCCAGCCAGCAGCGCCATCGAGCCCTCCGGAACGCCACTGCAGTCCGTCAGATACGCCAACCCGCCCACGCGGAAACCCAGGATCGTCTCGCCGCCGTGACAGATGGGAACCGGCGTCACCGTGCGCCCCAGCAGTTCGAACGCCCCGTTCACGCGCCGCAACTGCAAGCGTGGGATATTCGGCGTACCGGCCGGCGCGGAGAAAATGTAGCGAAAAGTCCTCTCCAAGAAGACGCACGTGGAGTCGGCCGCGTACAGAGGAATCGGTTCCGGCCGCCGCAGGCTGAACGCGCGCAGGTCGTCGATCCCGTGGATGTGGTCCGCATGAGCGTGGGTGTAGAGCACCGCGTCCACCCCCATCAGCCGCTCGCGAAGCGCCTGCTGGCGGAACTCCGCGCCTGTGTCCACCACCACGCAATGCCCGTCCCACTTCAACAACACCGATGCCCGGCCGCGCGAATCGCGCGGGTCCGTGGAACAGCACACCTTGCAGTCGCAACCCAGCATCGGCACCCCATGCGAAGTGCCTGTGCCAAGAAAGACAAGCTCCAATGCCGCTCTCCAGAGAACCTTGGGCCGGCCAAGCGCAACTTGAGTTTACAACGTCGCCGCCTCCCCATCAACCCACAACACACCCCAGCAATCCGAAGCATTCATAGGTCCCATCTGTCACGTCTATTCCATGCCGCCCATCTAACACACAACCGGCGCCGCAACCCTACCCCTGCAACGCCACAATCCGCCCAACCTGTCGATTTGTTATAACATACTATAATAAAGCAACTTGCGCAAACAATCCTAAGCCAATGTTCTACAAGACCATTTCCCCCCTTGAAATCGCAAGTCATTTATGAGATAATATTAAGCGCACGTAAGAAACTTTGTGCGCGAAGGCACAGAGACCCACAAGATGTAGGGCCTCCAAGAAACCGATAACCAATTGGCGGTTTCTTCCAGTTCGCAGGTCGCGGAGTCGTTGGCGCGACGTGCGCGTTCGCGGAAGACCCAATGCGATTCAGCCACCAGGGACTCACAGGCAGCGACGACCTCGGCGTCCAAGGCGCAACCCGTGCCGACATCCGCCGCGCCTTGCCGGCCTCCTTCCTCCCCACCCCGCCAGCCGCCAAACGAAACGGAGCGGTCCCCACGCTGCCCCGCTTTGGTTCCCGCCTTGGCAGAGCCTTTTACCGGGGCGTTTCCGTCAGGGAAAGCTGATGCGACTTCAGAAACTCGAGATCAACGGCTTCAAGTCGTTTGCGGATAAGGTCGACTTTGAGTTCGAACCCGGCGTCACCGCTTTTGTCGGCCCCAACGGCTGCGGCAAGAGCAACGTCGTAGACGCCGTCCGCTGGATCCTGGGCGAGCAATCCCCCAAGGCCATCCGCGGCGGCACCATGCAGGACATCATCTTCAACGGCGGCGGCGCCCGAAAACCCAAAGGCTACGCCGAAGCCTCCCTCACCATCCTCAACGACCGCGGCATCCTCCCCGTAGACTACACCGAAGTCTGCGTCACGCGCCGCCTCTTCCGCACCGGCGAATCCGAGTACCTCATCAACAAGCAGCCCTGCCGGCTGCGCGACATCCGCGAGATGTTCATGGACACCGGCGTCGGCATGCAGACCTACAGCATCATCGAGCAAGGCCGCGTCGCCCGCCTGCTCCAGGCCAATCCTGTCGAGCGCCGCGCCGTCTTCGAAGAAGCCGCCGGCATCAGCAAGTACAAAGTCCAGCGCCGCGCCGCCCAGGCCAAACTCGACCGCACCCTCGAAAACCTCGAACGCGCCCAGATGCTGGCCTCCGAAAAGGAAGCGCGCCTCCGCTCCATCAAGAACCAGGCCGCCAAAGCCCGGCGCTGGCAGGAGTATCAGGAGCGCCTGCGCGAGATTCAGTACAGCCTCAGCCTCCACACCTGGCGCAAGGCCGAAGCCCTCCGCCGCAAAGCCCTGGACGAGATCGCCGCCAGCGAAGGCATGGCCGCCGAACTCGCCCACCAGCTCGCCAGCGCCGAAGCCGCCCTCGCCGCCATCGAGCAGGAAGCCGCCGAAACCGAGAGACTCCACGACGAAACCCAGCGCAGCCTCCACCAGGTCGAAACCCAGCGCCAGGCCGCCCAGCAGAACATCCGCCGCAACACCGACCTCATCAGCGAATACGACGCCGCCGCTGAGGAAGCCGCCGCCTCGCTCCAAACGCTGGAATCCCGCCTGGCCCGCGCCCGCGAGGAACTCACGCGCGCCCGCGCCGAACTCGAGGAACTCCACCAGCTCGTCCAGGCCCAGACTCAGGCCGCCCGCGAGCAGACCCGCTCCGCGCAAGAATCCGCCAACGAGTGCCTGCGCATCGAGCAATCCCTGGACCGCTGGAAGAGCGAAATCATCGAGTCCGCCCACCGCGCCGTCCAGCTCCGCAACGAGATCAACAACCTCGTCAACAGCCAGCAGCAAGACACCGCCCGCCGCGCCCGCCTCGACGAACGCCGCGCCGCCACCGACAAGGCCCTCCAGGAACTCAACGAAGCCGCGGCCCGTCTCACCGAGCAGCGCCTCGCCCTGGACGCCCGCCTCGAATCCGGCCGCGTCGCCCTCGAAGACACCGAGCGCCGCCGCCTGGAAACCCTTGGCCTTGTCGCCACCGCCGACGACGGCCTCCGCGCCCAGCGCGAACGCGAAGCCGCCCTGGCCGAGCGCCGCCGCGTCCTGGCCGACCTCGACGCCAGCGCCCAGGACGTCGCCGACGGCGTCCGCTGGCTCCTGCGCCCCGAACGCCGCCCCGGCGGCGTCCTCGGCATGGTCGCCGACCTCATCCACGTCGACCTGGCCAACGCCCTCGCCATTGAGAGCGCCCTGGCCGACCGCGCCCAGACCCTCATC
>CAYYEE010000410.1:0-4551 GCA_964470775.1 uncultured Planctomycetota bacterium
GTCCGCGTGATAGCCCAGGTTCATCTGCAACTCCGCCTCGCCCGGCACAATCGCCGGCAGCGTGCCCGCGCGGAACACCCCCACGTTCACCATGCAATCCGGACGCTCCCTGGCCCGCAGCGCCGCAAAAGCGTCCACCGCCTGCTTCACCACAATGCCCTTGTCAATCGCGTTGACCGACACGCCCTGCGAGCTGTGCCCCGCCTCGCCCCGCGCCACCACCCGCGCCGACACAATGCCGTTGCACCCCACGTACACGCCTTCCCCGCTGCCGTCCAGGCAAATGACGTAATCGCCCGTGACGCCCGCCAGACAACACGCCAGCGTGCCCGCCCCGCTGCCGTTGCACTCCTCGTCCACCACGCTCTCGATCACCACGCGCCCGTTCAGCCCCTTGACCTCGCGCAGCGCCGCCACCGCCGCCATGCCCACGGCCAGGTTGCCCTTGGTGTCCGTGGAGCCGCGGCCGTAGATGCGTCCATCGCGCACCTGGGGGTCGAAGGGGGCGATGGTCATCCCCTCCGTGCCCACGGTGTCCATGTGGTTGTTCAGCAAAAACGCCGGCCCCCGGCCATTGCCCAGAACCCATTCCGCGATGACGTTGTCGCGGCCCTGCCAGCTTCGTCCCTTGGGCCCCAGCATCCCCCCCCGCTCATACACATCCGCCGGCACAGCCACGCGCCGCGTCGCAGCGCCCAACGCGCGGGCCTGGTCCTCGAACCACGCCTGCCCCGGCTCTTCACTGCCCGCCGAAGCGTCGCCCGAATACGGGTTCACCGTCGGGATGGCCACCAGCTCCCGCGTCCACGCCACCATCCGCTCCCGCAGCCCCTCCACGCGGTCCACCAGCGCCCGTTCGTCCTGGGTCATCTCGCGCAACGCCTCCTCTCGGCCAGAGTCGAACAGCCTGTTATGGTAGGCCAGACCGCCACCCGCGCGCAACCCCCCGCTTCCCGCTCCCTTTCGCCTCTTCGGCCCTTTCGGTCCCCTTCCATCAAAACGGCGCAAGGCCGCGACCCATGCCGGGCCGCGGCCTTGCGCTCTCTGCAACCGGAATCCGTCAAACGCTCACGACACCATGTTCTCGAACGTGTCCTCGTGCTCCACTTCCTCGCCCAGAATGTGCACGGCAAGCTCATACGTCAGCGGGTCCTTGCCAAAGCACTTCTGCGCCAGCTTCTGATACACCTCGATGGCGCCGCGCTCGGCCGCGATGGTGACGCGAATCGCGCCCTCCATGTCCTTCTCCGACTGCGGAACCGTGGGGAAGGGTCCATTCGCCGCGGCCAGGATCTCCTCGAACGTCTTGGGCGGCGTCCCGCCGAGAACCGTGATCCTCTCCGCCAGCTCGTCCTGGTGCTCCAGCTCCTCTTCGGCCGTCTTCTTCAGCTCCGCCGCCACGCGCTCCGCCGCGGGCCGGCCGGCCAGCACCTGCGCCATGTACGTGTAGCCCTGCGCCGCCAGCCACTCATCGGCATAGGCGCGCCGCAAATCCGCGATCAACTCCGCCACGTCCAACTGCACGATGCTCTTCGCCTTCGTACCCATCTTCCCTCTCCTGTCCTCGCGCGATCACAGCGCCTCTTCACGCTCCGCGGCGCCGGGCCGCCGGCGCTCTGCGCGGCCCTGCCGTCCCCGGGATTTCGCGGGCGCGCCCCGGCGGCCTCTTTCCCGAGTTCAACTTCGATACTATATAGTAATTATTCTTATTTGTCAACGCCAAAAAGACCGCCGCGCCGTTTCACACGAAGGCTCTAAGAACGCCCGCGCTTGAGACAGCCGGCGCACACCCCGCGCGCCAGCATTTGCCACGACAACAGCTTGCCCCACGCCAGGACCTCTTTCGGCGGCCTGGGCGCCTGGCTCTCGTCGCACGTGAAATCCTTGATGGCCCCGCACCGCACGCACATCCAGTGGTGGTGCCGCTCCGTGTCGGGATCGAACCGCATCACCCCGCCCGGCCCTTCCATGCGGCCGATGACGCCCTCTTCCTCCAGCCGGTTCAGCGTCCGGTACACCGTGTCCAGCGAAACGTTGGGCAGCCGCTTGCGCACGCGGCGGTAAACCTCCTCCGCGTCCAGGTGCTCCTTGCTGGCCGCCAGCTCGCGGTAAATCTCCACCCGCTGCGGCGTCACCTTCATGCCATGACGCCGGCAGACCTCCGCGAACGCCTCGTCCTGGGCCACTGGCCTTCTGGCCGCCACGCCGCCGCTCCTTTGGCAAACACGAATCACTCTTATCTAATAATGGTATCCGCGGAACAAGGCGCCTGTCAAGGAAAGCCCGAACCTCGAACCCGGCCTGACGCGGTGTTGCGCCGTCCTCCCGGCGGGAAGCGCCGTTCAGCGCTCGCTTTGTCCGGGACGCCGTTGGGCCGGCCCCGGCCGCCGTCTCCTCAGCCCGCGCCGTACTTCAGGCCCGCCTCGATGTAGCGCTCCGCGTTGGCCAGCATCAGGTCCGAAGGCCGCTCGTGCGGACCGGCGGACGGCATCAGCGCGATGTTGCGCTTGCCGCTGGACTCGATGGCCGCGCGCACGAGCTCCTCGATCTCATCGGGCTGGCGCGTCTCCATGTCCAGAAACTCGATGTTGCCGAAAAACACCATCTTGCCGTCATAGCGCCGCTTGACCTCCGCGATGTCCACATCGCCCTGCGGCGGCGGCTCCACCGGGTCAATGGAATCCACCCCCATCGCCACGAACGAGTCTATCAGCGTGCGCGCCTTGCCGTGGCAGTGAACGTGAATCCTGGCCTCGGGGTCCGCGGCCTTGATGCGGCGCATGATCTCGCCGTCATAGGGCACGACCCACCGCTCCCACTGCCGCGGCCCCATCATGGGCGGCGCCGCCCTCTCCACCCCGTTGAAATGCCAGAACGGCCCCACCCCCTGCTTCAGCAGAAAATCCACCCGCTCGCCCACCCGCTCCAGCCACGCGTCCGCCAGCCGCTGAATCGCCTCCGGCTCCGTGGCCATCCACTCCAAGACCAGCTCATAGTCCATCACGCCCACCAGCATGGCGACCATGGAGTTGATCCCCGCGCCGCCCACCGCGTTCCGGCCCATCGCGGCGCGGTGCTGGCGAAAGGCGTCGAACTCGCTGGACGCCGGCGGCTTGAAGCGGCAGGGCACGCTGAGGAGTTTGTCCACGTCCTCCAGACACTTTACGGTCTTCTCCATGTCCCAATGCGTCAGAATCCCCTTGTCCACCTCGTACGTCCAGCGCAGATCGCCCTTGGGCGTGTGCAGCACGCTCGTGTGACGGGTGCGGATGTCCGAAACCTTTTCCGGCGGCAGCGTCTCGACGTATTCCTGCGGCGCCTCAAGGAATCGCTGGTAGCCCTGCGGCTCAAAGACGCGCGGGCACGCCACGCGGTTGTAGGGCGGCTTGAGGTCGCAATGCCTCTGGACCAGCCTGGCCACCCGGCGGAAGCGCTCTTCATCGCGCCAGTCGCCGAAATGCGCGGAATCAATGTCCCCGCCCGCCCCCACGGTCCCCAGAAGCGGCGAGATGATCGGAATGTGGTCCACCGGCTCACGACGGTACACGCCGCAGACCCTGCGGCACGAAGCCTCGTAATCGAAACCAGAATCGGCGGGCATGTGATCCTCACGGTCTTGTCGCGCTGGTCGCCGGCGCGCGCCGGCGGTCTCTCGCTTCCCGGTGAGCCTGGCGGGCGCCGCGAACGACGGTCCGGACAGGCTCCGCGGCTGTCGTCAAGGAGCGCGCGTCCTCAAGACATTCAGCGCTAAATTGTAACAGCGGTCCATCCAAAATGTCATGGCCTGAGGATGGCGGCGCGGCTTCGCTCGCGGCAAGCGCGGACGGGGGCAAGGACGGATTGCGCCGGTGTGACGCGCGGAGTATGCTCGGTTGTGACAGCCGCCATGCGGTGAACACCGGACCTGTCCCGCCACAAGGAGAATCACCCCATGCGAGCCGCGATTCTGGCCGCCGCGCTGGCTGTATGTTCCGCGGTGGGCGCCGCGCCCGGCGCCACGCTGCACGTCTCGCCCAAGGGCGACGACGCCGCCTCCGGCGAGGCCGGCGCGCCCATCCGCTCTCTGGGCCGCTTGCAGTCGCTGCTGGTCTCGCGCGCGGACGTGACGGAGGTCGTGTTTCACGACGGCGTATACCCCGGCGCGTTGAACGTGTTCGCGCCCGAAAAGGCAGACCCCAAGACGCTGCCGCCGTTGCTGCTGCGCGCGGCCGAGGCCGCGCGGCCCGTGCTGGATGGCGGCCTGCCCCTGCCCGCGGACAAGGCGTCGCCCGTCAAGGACGCGCCCGGCGTCTATCGTCTGGACGCCGCGCTGTTCCGCAACGAGGCGCAGCGCCGCGCCGGCCGCATGCCCGCGATGTGGGACCAGGCCGCCAGGACGCGCTATGAGCTGGCCGCCGGCCTGCTCACGGTCAAGGCTCTGCCAGGCTCGTACACCATCGAGGGCGGCGCGCTCTACGTTCACACCGCTGGCGGCCGCGCCCTTGCCGAATGCCGCGTCGAGATCGGAAGCCTGGACGCCGCGAACGGACTGGTGATCCGCAGGCCCAACGT
>CAYYEE010000411.1:0-4551 GCA_964470775.1 uncultured Planctomycetota bacterium
GGTTCTCGGGCTTGGGGTCTTCGGGCTTGGGAACGGATGGAACGGGGGGGGCGCATGGGTTTTCCGGGCCGAGTGGTCTGGCCTTTGTTGAAAGGAGAAACGGATGTTCAAGGGTATCGAGCACGTGGCGATCTGCGCGCAGGATACGGAGGCGCTGGCGAAGTGGTATGTGGAGAAGCTGGGGTTTGTGGAGTGCTATCGCGGGTCGAAGACGCCGCCGACGCTTTTCGTGAAGCAGGCGGGCGGGAGCATGATCGAGATCATGCCGCAGCAGGGCCCTAGGCCCGCGCGCAAGGATAACGACGGCGGGCTGGCGCACCTGGCGCTGAGCGTGGCGGATTTTGACGCGGCGTTGGCGGCGCTGATGTCGCGCGGCGTGAAGCTGGAGGGCGAGCCCAAGGAGGCTTCGGGCGGCGTGAAGGTGGCGTTCTTCCGCGACCCGGAGGGGAACCTGATCCAGGCGATCTACCGGCCCAAGGCGCTGTAGTCTTTGTTCTTCGGCCTGCGAGCAGCCCCCGAAGAAGCCACGTTCTTCATCGTCAAGCCGCGCTTTCTGGGCGTTGGATGCCCGCGATGACAAGTGTGAAGAAGTCAAGAAGCCTGTGGCGTCGAACCCGGCGCCACAGGCTTCGTCTGTCTTGTGGGGCGGCTCAGGGGAATGTGACCGCCGTATCCATGCCGGCCTTGCGGTCGAACAGATGGAAAATGTTCCAGGGGCCGTAGGAGCTGGAGTACACGCAGGTGTTGAGGATGTCCACGTCTTTGCTGAGCATCTTCCACCAGCCGATGCGGGCCTGGGGATCGCCGTACCACTCAACGTGCGAGTCGCCATAGAGCACGTTGTAGCCGTCCACGTGGGTTCTCATGCCGTCGCCCATCTTGCCGGCCAGGTCAGGCGGGCTGGCGGTCGAGGAGCGGGCAATGCTGTCGGTGACGATGGCGCGTCCGCCCAGGACGCGGGGCGTGGGGAACTGGGGGTTGCCCGGGATCATCTCGATTGTGGGCTTGGTGTAGGTGAAGGTGGTTGTCACGCCGGAGAGGCCGCGGCAGTAGGGCTGGTAGGCGGCGACAATGGCTGGGTCAAAGGAGGTGGACGTGAAGACCGCGGCCAGACGATAGCTGTAGTGCGCGGCGACCTTGTTCATGGTGTAGGTCGTGACGGCGTGGGCCAGCATGGCGGCGCGGTAGTCGCCGTGGGTGAAGCTGCGCGCCGAGAGGTCGCCCAGCATCTTCCATTGGTCAGGCATGGCGATGCGCCACGCGGAGTCCTTGTTGGAGTCGTAGCGGTACCACTTGCGGTTGTACGTGGGCGAGGAGTAGGGGAGGTGGGAGGGGCATGCGAACGTGAGTCCTGTGGAGAGGTAGCCGGCGGTGAGGAGGAAGCCCATGTTGACAGGCGAGGTGTTGAGGTAGCCGGCTTGCCAATTGTTGGCGCTTGTGGCGTTGACTTTGAAGCCGTAGAAGAGCGTGTCGATGGACGACGCGCCGCAACGGCCGGCGTTGGCCCAGCCCGCGGGGTACCACCCTATCTGCATCGCATTGACCTTGGAGGCGACGATGTTGTCGGGCGCGGCGACGCGGGGGTCTTGATACCAGCCGGGGTCCATGGAGTAACTGATGTTGGTGTAGCTGGCCGGGTCTGCGCTGTTGGCGGGCACAGGCGCGGTCTGCATGCCGTTGAAGGCGGAGTAGTAATTGGCGTAGTCGCCGGTGTAGGCTGCAATGGCCAGGCCGATCTGGCGCAGGTTGGTGGCGCACGAGGAGCGGCGGGCTTTCTCCCGGGCCGTGGACAGGGCGGGCAGCAACATGGCTGCGAGGATGGCAATAATGGCCACGACCACCAGAAGCTCGATCAAGGTGAAGGCAATATGCTTAACGGCCTGTCGGGGCGTCTCTTTCATGTTGTGGCCTCCATCCATAGGGTTACATCAATCATCACATATACATATGCGACTTTCCACTACAATGATTTTACCTCACGATTGAGCAAAAGCAAGGCCAAGGGAGCCATTCGCTGTGGGTTTTTTTGCTTGACCAGAGAGTTCATTCGCTCCATTCGACACTGGACCCCTATGGCCGGCGTCAAACAGGACGGGGCGGCGATCTGCTGCGTCGCCGAACTCCCACAGCGCAGTGCTGCGCTGGTCAGCTTGATGCTCCGCCGTCGGGATTGGTAAGATTCGTCTCGCCGGGGTCACTTCTGGAGGGCGCGACGTGAGGCTTTGGAGGGCGGCGCTTTGTCTGGGGTTGCTGGCGTTTGGGGCAGGGTGTTCCACCGTGACGGACTACACGCGGGTGACGGTGGACGGCCAGGCGGCGCTGGCGCGGTTTGATTTCAGCCGTGCCGAGAGCGTGTACGGGGAAGGGGTGAATGACCCCCTGGATGGGTTGTGCTATCAGCTCGAGTATGGGACGACGCTGCACACGGCTGGCGAGTACGTCAAGAGCAACACGCAGTTCCAGCGGGCGGACGCGACGATAGAGGAGTTTGACCGGCGGGCCGTGGTGAGCGCGCGCGACGTGGCGGCTGACGCGGGGACGTTGCTGTTGAACGACAAGGCCGCCCCCTACCGAGGCGAGCCCTTTGAGCGCGTGTATGTCCACGCCTTTGGGGCGATGAACTACCTGTTGTTGGGCGATCTGAGCGGGGCGAGGGTGGAGGCGCGGCGGGCGTACAACCGGCAGCGCATGGAGCGGACGCGCTGCCAGGAGGAGTTTGACGCGGCGGCGCGCGCGGCGCGGCAGAGGGGTGTGTTCGACCAGAAAGCGGTGGACGCGGCCTTGGGGCCGGGCGGAGCGCTTCCGGCGAATCGGGAGGTGGAGGTTTTTCAGGACGCCTTCTCTTTCTACCTGGCTAGCGTGGTCTATGAGGCGCTGGGCGAGTTCAACAACGCTCAGGTGGAGATTCGGAACCTGCTGAGCTTCCGGTCTTCGTCGCG
Source organism: uncultured Planctomycetota bacterium (assembly GCA_964470775.1). Classification (GTDB taxonomy): domain Bacteria; phylum Planctomycetota; class Brocadiia; order CAIUPP01; family CAYYEE01; genus CAYYEE01. The sequence continues at coordinate 2,940 of CAYYEE010000411.1, forward strand.
CATGGGGCAGGAGCAGGCGCGGCGTCTGGAGGCGAAGCTGACCGGAAAGGCGGCGGGCGGGTTTATGGCCGCGGCCAAAGGGGGGCGGCCGGCGCTGCCCAAGGACGGCGAGGGGGAGGTGGTGGTATTTTATGCCTGCGGTCTGGCGCCGGTGAAGCGGGAACAGAAGATCCGCCTGCCGTTGAACCTGGGCCAGGGCGTGACGTGGAACGCGGTGGCCTTTCCCACTTACGAATCGCGGCCAAATCCTGTGGCCGAGGCGTTCCTGCGCGTGAATGGCCGGGCGCTGGGCAAGACGGAAATACTTTCGGACGTGGAGACCAAGGCGCGCGACACGCTGGCCTCGCGAATGCCGGCCATGGTGTTCCGGGCGCTGGTCCGCGTGGCGGCGCGGCTGGCGGCGCAACAGGCCATCTTGAGCGGGGGCCAGCGCCGGGGGGGACCCATGACGCATGAGGAGCGGCGCCAGGAAGAGGCTGAGCGTTTGCAGCGGCAGCTTGCGGCGCTGTTCGTGGGGCTGGCGGGCGATGTGGTGGAGCAGGCGGACTTGCGGAGCTGGCTGAGTTTGCCCATGAGCTTCCAGGTGGCGCGAGGAGTGGCGCGGGCTGGACGGCCGAGGTTGAGGCTGGAGTTGCTGGGGCCGGGCGGGGCGCTGGCCGGGGCGGTGGAGGAGGAGATCGAGGTGCGGTCCGGCCGGATCACGGTCGTGGTCGTGAGGTCGATCGGGCTGAATGCGGTGATGAGGTGGAAGGCGCTGTAGGGGGCAGGGGTCAGAGGCCAGAAGTCAGCGGCCAGAGGTCACGGCTGGAGGCCGGGGCCGGCCGCCGCATTGACGGGACCATTCGGCGGCGAGGCGGTCGGCTTCCTCTTCGGCGCGATTCAGGGCTTCGTTGAGTCTTCTACAGGCTTCCTTTGCGTCTTCGGGCGAGTCGCCGGCGGGCATGGGCACGGCTTCGCCGACATAGGCGACGGCTCTGGAAAACGGCTTGGGGATGCGGAATCGGTCCCAGCTCTTCAACTCCCACCAGTCGCTGAACCCGATGGCCACGGGATGGACGGGCAGGCCGGTCTTGCGGGCGAGGAGATAGAAGCCGGGATGGGACTCGTGGCGGGGGCCGCGGGGGCCGTCGGGGGTGATGGCCAGGATATGGCCTTGGCGGGCGGCCTGGAGCATGGCGAGGCTGGCTTCGGCGCCGCCGCGGCTGGAACTGCCGCGCACGGGACAAAAGCCGAGCCCCTGGGCCAGGCGTGCGACGTATTCGCCGTCGCGCGAGCGGCTGATCATGATGTGGATGGGGATGTCGCGATAGAAGAGGCAGCAGCCGAGCTGGTGGGCGTGCCAAAAAGCGTAGATGCCTTGATGGCGCCTGGGGGCGCGGCGGCTGTCGCGGGCGCGTGGGGTCTCGCGGAAGCGGAGGGTCATGCCAAAGGCGCGCGCAAGCCAGGGGCCGGCGTGTTCGATCGTCCAGAGCAGCAGTTGGTTCAGCAAGGGGCGATTTCTCCGGCGGCCAGAGCGAGAAAGGCGCAACGGCCGCACGACGGGGCTTTGTGGCAGAAGTCATGATGGAGCTGGATGAGGCCCTGCTGGCGGCGGGCCGTGCGGACAGCGGCG
>CAYYEE010000412.1:0-4506 GCA_964470775.1 uncultured Planctomycetota bacterium
GGCGCGGCTGGGCCATCGGCGGCTTCGGGTTGGGCCGGGGGGGCGGGCAGCATGGAGGCCAGGGAAGCGCCGAGCACGGGGATGGAGGCGAGGGTGGCCCGGGCGCGGGGGTCGGTCTTGGCGCGGAGCGCCACGGCGGCGGCCACGGTGGCGGTGAAGAGCAGGGCGGCCACGACGCCAAGGGCCAGGAGGAGGACGATGGCGGCGATGCCGCGCTGGCGGGGGGCTTTCATGGGTTCAACTCCTTTTTGCGGCGCGCGCGGCGCCGCGGCGCGCGGCGATTTCGTCCATGGCGCTGGTGTCGGCGTGGCGTTCATTGAGGTGGTGTTCTTCGGCGGCGTGTTCGCGGAGGGTTTCGTACATCTGGCGGCGCTGGCCGATCTCGACGAGGCGCCGGCGGCTTTCTTCTTTTTTGGTTTCGGCGGCTTGGAGCTTGTTGCGCTGGTCGTGGATGTGGCAGGCGATGGCTTCGAGGCGGCGCGCGGCGTTCTTGAGAGAGGCGGCGCTGGCGGGGCCGACGCTGCCGGCGCGGGCGAGTTGCTCGGCTTCGGCGCGCCGGCGGCTCAGTGTGTCGAGGCGCTCTTGCTCGGCGGCGCGCTGGCGTTCGCGGGCGGCGAGTTCGGCCTGGGCGGCTTCTTCGCGCCGGACCTGGATGTCGAGGACGCTCTGCATTTTGAAGCGGAACTTGGACATTTCGTGTCGCGGTCTTTGTGGAGGCTTGGCGGGGGCAGGCCGCATCCGGGGCTATTTCTTGGGTTCCTGGGCCATGGAGGCCACGAGGCGCTGGACGCTGGCGTCGAAGTCGGCCTTTTCGCCGATGTCCTGGCGCAGGAAGGCTTCGATTTCGTCATGGCGGGCGATGGCTTCGTCAATGGCGGGGTCGCTGCCTTTGACGTAGGCGCCGATGCGGATCATGTCTTCGGCTTCGCGGAAGCGGAAGTCGATGGCTTTGAGGCGGCGGGCGGCCTGGCGGTGCTGGGGGGTGACGATGTCGGTCATGAGGCGGCTGACGCTGGGGTGGATGTCGATGGCGGGGTAGTGGCCGCGTGAGGCGATTTTGCGCGAGAGGACGATGTGGCCGTCGAGGATGCCGCGGACCGCGTCGGGGACGGGTTCGCTGAGGTCGTCGCCGTCGACGAGGACGGTGAAGAGGCCGGTGACGCTGCCTTTGGGGGCGCAGCCGCAGCGTTCGAGGAGCTGGGGCAGCAGGGCGAAGACGGATGGGGTGAAGCCTTTGGTGGCGGGGGGCTCGCCGATGGCGAGTCCCACTTCGCGCTGGGCGTTGCAGAAGCGCGTGACGGAGTCCATGAGGAGGAGGACGTCGCGGCCTTTGGAGCGGAAATACTCGGCGATGGTGGTGGCGACATAGGCGCCTTTGACGCGGACGAGGGCGGGCTGGTCGGAGGTGGCGGCGACGACCACGGCGCGGCGGCGGCCTTCGTCGCCGAGGGCTTTTTCGATGAATTCTTTGACCTCGCGGCCGCGTTCGCCGATGAGGCCGACGACGGTGATGTCGGCGCGGGTGTTTTTGACGATTTCGGACATGAGGACGCTCTTGCCCACGCCGCTGCCGGCGAAGATGCCCATTCTCTGGCCTTTGCCGATGGTGAGGAGGGTGTCGATGGCGCGGATGCCGGTGGCGAGGGGCTGGGTGATGGGGGCGCGTTCCAGGGGTTTGAGGGCCGGGGCGTCGACAGGGCGCATCTCGAAGTTGGTGAGCTCGCCGAGTCCGTCCATGGGGCGGCCGAGTCCGTCCAGGGCGCGTCCCAGGAGGCCTTCGCCGATGCGGACCTGAAAGGAGCGGCGCTGGGCTTCGACGACGTCGCCGGGGGCGAGGCCGGAGCCATCGCCCAGGGGCATGAGCAGGGTTTCGCCGTCGCGGAAGCCGACGACCTCCGCGGGGAGGGCGCCGCCGCTTTGGCGGTGTATGACGCAGTACTCGCCGACGCGGGCCACGGGGCCGCGGGAGGCGATGGTGAGGCCGATGACATCGGTGACGCGGCCGGACCAGCGGCCGAGGGTGGCCTGGCGGACGCGGCGGATCATGGGTTCGACGTCAAGCGCCAGGGTCATGGGTGGTCTCCCACAGGGCGTCGAGGGCATCGCGGAGGCGCGTGGCGATGGTGGAATCGAAGGCGCCGGCGGCGGTTTCGACGACGCAGCCGCCGGGGGGGATTTCGGGATCGGGGGCGAGCGGGGCCTGGGGGCCGGTGGCCAGGGCGCGCTGGAGGTTTTCGAGGTCGCCGGGGTTGAGCCGGACGCGGAGGACTTCGCGGCCGCGGACTTGGCGCATGGCGTCGGTGAAGACGCTCTGGATGACGGAGGGTTGGGTTTGGACTTCGGAGGCGATGACTTTTTCGGCGATGGCGGTGGCCAAAGCGACGGCTTGGGGCGAGACGCTTTCGATGAGGGCGGTGGCGGCCTGGTTGAGCTGACCGAGGCCCGCTTCGAAGGCGGCGAAGGCGCCGGCGAGCTTTTGTTCCATCTCGGCGAGGGCTTGGGAGCGTCCTTCCTGGGCGCCTTCGCGGCGGGCTTTTTGGGCCTCGGCGGCGGCTTGGGCGGCGGCCTTCTGGCGCTGGGCTTCGGCGGCGGCGCGTTCGGCTTCGAGTCTGGCCTGCCACGAGGCGTCGCGGGCGGCGAGGAGCTCTTCCACGGTGGGGCCTTCGGGCTCTTGGGGCTGGCCGGGGTTCGGGGGGCCGTCGAGAGCTTGCAGGATGATCTGGTCGTGGGCCATGGGGTCTTAGACCATTTCCTCTTGGGCGGCGCCGGCGCCGCGGGTCTGGATCTCGCCGGCGGCTTCGAGTTCGCGGACGATATCGATGATTTGGCGCTGGGCCTGTTCGACCTGGGAGCGGGGCTTGGGGCCGAGGAGTTCGAGTTCTTCTTCGACCATTTCCTGGGCGCGTTTGGAGAGGTTGCGGAAGATGGCGGTTTTGACCTCTTCGCTGGAGAGCTTGAGGGCGAGGGCGAGGGCCTGGGTGTCGACGTGGGAGAGGATGACGCGGATGGCGTTGTCGGGCAAGGTGGCGATGTCGTCGAAGACGAACATGAGGTTGCGGATTTCCTTGGCGATGTCGGGGTCTTCGCGCTCCATGTGCTGCATGACGCGGTTCTCGATGTCCTTGGCGCTGAGGTTGAGCATGTCGGCGACGGCTTTGAAGCGCTTTTCGGCGGGGGTTTTGCGGCGTTCGCCGAGGAAGCGGGTCTTGGCGCGGATGATGGCGTCGACCTGCTGGAGGACGTCGAGGCCGGTCTGTTCGGTGCGGGCCATGCGGCGGACGATGTCGGCTTGGGCTTCCTCGGAGGTGAGGGCGAGGACGCCGGAGGCGAGGCGTGGGGGAAGGTGCTGGAGGACGAGGGCGACGGTCTGGGGGTGTTCGCCGGAAAGGAGGACGCGGAGTTCTTCGGGCTCCATGTCGTGGAGGACCTGGAAGGGGGCGGGGCCGCGGTTCTCGACGCCGATGATGCCGAGGAGTTCTTCGGCGCGCTGGGGGCCGAGGGCCTTTTCGAGGATTTCGCGCAGGGAGGTGGATTCTTCGGGGAGCAGGCCGCCGAGGTTGCGGGCCATGTTGGAGAACTCGGTGAAGACCGCGTTGGCGGTTTCCGGGTCCACCTGGTCCATGATGGCCATTTCCTTGGAGATCATGGTCAGCTCTTTGTCGTTGAGGTTTTTGAGGACCATGGCGGCCGTGCCGCTATCAACGGACATGAGCAGGGCGGCGGCTTTCTGTCTGTTGGTCAGGTTCACGTGGGGGCCTCACTTTTCGGCGCGGAGCCACATCTGGAGCAGGCGGGCGGCGCCGGCGGGGTCTTTCTTGAGGGCGGCCGCGACGCGGCGGCGGAGTTCGATCTTCTGCTGGCGTTCGGCTTCTTCCTGGGCGGTTTTGGCTTCGCCTTCCTTGCCGTACTCGGCGGGGAGGACGACGGTGGCGCCATCGGCGGTCTGGACGGCGACGGGGCGCGAGACGGGCCGCGAGCGGCGCATGAACATGCGGGCGAAGAGGAAGGCGATGATGAGGGCGATGGGGGCGGAGGCGAAGCGGAGGATGAGGACATAGGGGGGGGCGGTGGCTTCGCCGGCGGGGCCGAAGGCGGTTCCGGCCGGGGCGCGGTGGAAGCGGATGCGGGTGAGCTGGAAGGTGTCGTTGCGGGGGGCGGCGGCGGTGAAGCCGACGGCGTTTTTGATGCTCTCGGCGATGTCTTCGATTTCCTTTTCGGAGAGCTCGGCTTCCTTGCCGTCGGGACCGGTGAAGTAGGGGTCGATCTGGGCGGCGATGGAGAGGCGCTTGATGGCGCCGGGGAGGCGGCGGGTCTTGCTGATCCTGCGGCCGAACTGGTAGGTGACTTCGGAGGATTCGTCGGCGGTGATGGAGGCGGCTTTTCCTCCGGCGCCTGGGCTGGAGCTTTTGTTCTTGACGGATTCGTGGACGGCGACTTTGCTGTCCGGGTCGATTTCGTTGGTTTCCTGCACGATGCGGATGTTTTCCTCGCGCAGGCTGGCGTAGC
>CAYYEE010000413.1:0-4505 GCA_964470775.1 uncultured Planctomycetota bacterium
CATCTGTCCTCGCTTGGCAAATGCCTGGCCACCCGCCCCACCCTCATCCCGCCGTCCCCGCCGTCATTTGGTCTTCGTCTTCCTGGCTGCCCCAACCCACTCAGCCATTGCCCTTACCTGACCGATGGAATAAACTGGATTCCGTCATGGTCCAGCAGCTTTGTCCAGCCTCCGCGGGAAAGGCGCCGTCCCCATGAACGTCCAGGTCTCCCCAGCCTCCAGCGCGTATGTCGTGGGCCAGCCCTGCGAGGTCCGCCTCGACATCACCGCCAGCCAGGACCTGCTCCCCGGCAGCGTCATCGAGTTCCAGTTCCCCAACTCGTGGCTCATGCTTGACGGCCCCAGCCACACCCGCCCCATCCAGACCCTCAAGCCCACCGCCCCCCATTACATGCAGGTCTCGGCCCAAGGCGCCAGCTTCGACCACGCCATCCGGCCCCGCCACCTCAACCACCCCGCCGGCAGCGTGCGCCACGGACGCCTCATCGCCGCCACTTTGGACCAAGGCCGCGTCCCGGCCGGCCAGCCGGTCACCCTCACCTACGCCTCCACCGTCGCGCCGCAGGTCGCCGAGACGGAAACCCTCTGGCTGCGCGTCAACGGCCACGCTCCGGAACAGCCCATCCAGCTCAACACCACCCCCGGCCCCGCGGTTCGCGTCCGCCTTCTCGCCCCCTCCTCCGTCCGGCCCGGCCAGACCTTCGATCTCCTCATCGTCTCCCTGGACGAATACAGCAACGTCTCCAATACGAAGTTCGAGAACCAGCTCGTGCGCCGCGACGACGGAGTCATCCTCGCCCAGGACCTGAGCTTTACCGGCGCCGTCCGCATCCCCGCCTCCATCCCCAAGGAAGGCATCTACCGGTACCGCATGGACGGACGCCTGTCCAACGCCATCCGTGTCTGCAAGAACCCCCAAGGCCCCTTCTGGGGCGACCTGCACATCCACTCCCGCCTCTCGCACGACGCGTGCGGCGCCGACCCCCTGGCCTACGCCAAGGACGCCAGCGGCCTCGACTTCGCCGCCGTCGCCGACCACGTCGAGTCGCTTGGGCCCGAAGGCGTCAAGCAGATCATCGCGTGGGCCGGCCAGGCCCGGCAGGAAGGACGCTTCGTCCCCATCCTCGCCGACGAGCGCAACCCGCACGACTGGACCGGCCACCACAACCTCTACGCCGCCAGCCAGGCCGACTACGAAGCCAACGCCCCTGTTCCCGGCAAGCCCAGCCACTTCAACCCCCAGGAACCCGCCGGCCCGGCCCCCGACCCATCCAGCGTCATGATCGTCCCCCATCACACCGGCATCTGCTTCGGCTCACGCTCCGGCGGCGCCGCGGGCAACGCCATCGACTGGGGCGCGGTGGACGACCACGGCCTGCGCCCGGTCATGGAAATCTACAGCCACCACGGCCAAAGCGAACTCTACGCGCCCCAGCACGTCCTCGCCTATGAGTTCAACCGCATGCGCAACCCCGAGCGCCGCGGCAACGTCTCGGTCCCCGGCCCCTATTACGCCCAGGACTACTGGAAGGCCGGCCATCGCTTCGGCGTCATCGCCTCCTCCGACCTGCACAACGGCCAGGCCGGCCGGCCCCACGGCGGCCTCGCCGCCTTGTTCGCCCCCGCCCTCGGCGAGCGCAACGTCTTCGACGCGCTCCGCGCCCGCCGCTGCTACGCCACCACCGGCGAGCGCATCCTGCTCGATTTCGACGCCGACGGCCTTGCCATGGGCCAGGCCGGCGTCCGCCATATGGACCAGCCCATCCGCGTGGCCCTGGCCGCTTGGGGAACCGACATCCTCCTCACCCTCGAAATCCTGCGCTTCCGCTTCGGCGTGGACCGCGACTTCCAGGTCGTGGCCACCCTCATCCCCCGCCCCGAAACCCGGGACGCCAGTATCGAGATCGAGGACGTGGTCGAGGGCCCGGTCATGTACTACGCCCGCGTCGCCCAGGAGCCCCTCGCCTGGCCCGACATGGCTTGGACGAGCCCCGTGTGGATTGACGTCAAGTAGCGTTGGCGGGGGCATCCGCCGGACGCGCGGGACAGGGCGGAGCTGTCGGACGCGCCCGCGGGCCGTCTCAACGCCTCTACCCCGCCGTTCTTCGGGTCTTTGCGCGAGCCTGCCGTCTGCCGTCCTTCTTCGCGTCTTCGCGGCTTCGCGTGGTCCCGCCGCCGCTCTTCTTCGCCGTTTGCCGCGCGGCGCCCTTCCACCCGTCGAACACCAGCGGCAGCATCTCGCTCACGTGCTCCACGTAGCGGAATTTCATGCCCTTGCGCGCGTCTTCCGGCATCTCCGCCACGTCCTTCTCGTTCTTCGCCGGCAGGATCACCTCGCGGATCCCCGCGCGCCGCGCCGCCAGCGCCTTATCCTTGATGCCGCCCACGGGCAACACCCGGCCGCGCAGCGTAATCTCACCGGTCATGGCCACGTCGCCCCGCGCCGGCCGCTTGGTCAGCAGCCCGATCAGCGCCATGGCCATGGTCACGCCGGCCGAAGGCCCGTCCTTGGAAATCGCGCCGGCCGGCACATGAATGTGCACGTCTATCTTGTCGAACCGGACCATCTTCAGCCCCAGCTCGGCCGCGTGCGCCCGCACATAGCTCATCGCCGCCTGGGCCGACTCCTTCATCACGTCGCCAAGCTGCCCCGTCAACCGCAACGCGCCCCGGCCCGCCATGGACGTGGCCTCGACGAAGAGCACGTCCCCGCCCGCCGGCGTCCAAGCCAGCCCGGTCGTCACGCCCGGCTCCAGCGTCTTCTCCGCCACATCGCGCGCGAACCGCGGCGCGCCCAGGCACTCGGCCACCGCCTCCGGCGTCACCTTGCGCCGCTTGAACCGTTTGCCCAGCCGCGCTTTTTCCGTGGCCAGCCTGCGGCAGATGGACCCCAGCTCCCGCTCCAGGTTCCTCAGCCCGGCCTCGCGCGTGTACTCGGAGATGACCAGCCGCAGCACCCCCTCGCCGAACTCCGCGTCCCCCTTCTTCAACCCGTTCGCCTTCATCTGCCGCGGAACCAGGAACCGCTTGGCGATGGCCAGCTTCTCCTCTTCCGTGTAGCCGGGCAGCTCCAGCACTTCCATGCGGTCGCGCAGCGGCTCGGGGATGCTGCCCAGCACGTTCGCCGTGGTGATGAACATCACCTTGGAAAGATCGAACGGCACGTCCAGGTAGTGGTCGCTGAACGAGGAGTTCTGCTCCGGGTCCAGCGCCTCCAGCAGCGCGGACGAGGGATCGCCGCGGAAATCGGCCCCCAGCTTGTCCACTTCGTCCAGCATGAACACGGGGTTGTTCGTCCCCGCCTTGCGCAGGCCCTGAATGATGCGGCCGGGCAGCGCGCCCACGTAGGTTCTGCGGTGGCCGCGAATCTCCGCCTCGTCGCGCACCCCGCCCAGCGAGATGCGCACGAACTTGCGCCCCACGGCCCGGGCGATGGACTTGCCCAGCGACGTCTTGCCCGTGCCCGGCGGCCCCACGAAGCACAAGATCGGCCCGCGCATATCCTTCTTCAGCTTGCGCACCGCCACGTATTCCAGGATGCGCCGCTTCACCTTCTCCAGGCCGTAGTGGTCCTCCTCCAGCGTCTTCTCCGCCTTCTTCACGTCCAGGCGGTCCGGCGACGACTCGTTCCACGGCAGCGCCAGCACCCAGTCCAGGTACGTCCGCGCCACGGTGTATTCGGCGGCCTGGGGCGGCATGCGCTCCAGACGCTCCAGCTCGCGTTCGGCCTCCTTCTTCGCCTCTTCGGGCAAGCCCGCCTTTTCCACGCGCTCGCGCAGCTCCTTGATCTCCGCGTTGTGCGCGTCCGTTTCGCCCAGTTCCTCCTGAATCGCCTTCAGCTGCCGGCGCAGAAAGAACTCCCTCTGCCCCTTCTCCATGTCCGTCTTCACGCTGTCCTGAATCTTGCTGCTCAACTCCAGCACTTGCAGCTCGCGGTTCAGGAAATCCAGCGTCTTGCGCGTCCGCGCCTGCAAGTCCAACTCTTCCAGAATCTCCTGCCGCTTGGACACGGAGAGGTTGATCGTGGACGCCACCAAGTCGCACAGCCGGCTGGCGTCGTCAATGTTCATCACCGCCACTTTGAGCTCGTCCGGCAGGTGGGGCGACAGGTCCACCACTTTCTGGAACTGCGTCACCAGCGTCCGGCGCAGCGGCTCCAGCAGATCCGCGTTCACCGGGGGCGATTCCAGCCGCTCCACCTCGGCCACCAGGTACGGCTCGGTCTGCGTGTAGCGCACAATCCGCGCGCGGCTCAAGCCCTGAATCATCAAGCGCACCGAGTCGTCCGGGAACTTCAGCATCCGCAGAATCCCGGTCACGCACCCGATGTCGTACAGATCGCCCGGCCCAGGCTTTTCCACCTCCGGGTTCTTCACGGCCACGTACACCACCAGCCGATCCCGAATCGCCGCGTCATTGATCAGACGGATGTCCTTTTCGCCGCTGACCTGCGCGGGCAGGACCACTTGGGGGAAAATGATGAAGTCGCGCGCGGGCAGCACAGG
>CAYYEE010000414.1:0-4497 GCA_964470775.1 uncultured Planctomycetota bacterium
ACCCCTAGCCTTGTGGTCCGTAGCCACACGCTCTATCCAATTGAGCTACGGGCGCGCCTTGTCATCTATGACGTTATATTAGTATAGCTCCGCCAGCGTCGGCTGTCAAGGCGAAGTCGCGGAGTTGCACGAATCTCGGTACCACTTCATTCGCGGTCCGAGAGAGCAATCGTTTTGAGCGCGCCGCGAGAAAGCGAAACGCAACGCCGGCCCAGCGCCGTCAACGAGAGCCCAGCCGCGGAGCGGATGGCCATGACCAGCAACCGGCCCTTGCCAAAGACCTCCAAGGCGCCGTCAGACAGGGCCAGGGTGCTATAATGTTCAAGCCAGCTTGTGAACCGCAGCCAGACTCGGGCCGACAGCAAGGGAGGATAAAACATGACCATTGAAATCGCTAAAGGCGTTGAGTGGATCGGCGTTGTGGATTGGGGCATCCGCCATTTCCACGGCTTCGAGCTCTCCACGCATCGGGGAACGACATACAACTCCTATCTCATCCGCGACAAAAAGATCGCGGTGGTGGACACGGCTTGGGCGCCGTTCCGCGACGAGTATATCGAGCGGCTCGCGGCCGCCGTTGACCCACTGAAGATAGACTACGTGGTGACCAACCACTCCGAGCCCGACCACTCGGGCGCCCTGCCCGCGCTGATGCGCCTCGCCAAGAACGCCACCGTCGTCGTATCCACGCGCGGCGCCGAGAGCGTGCCCGGCCACTATCATGAGAAATGGAATTTCAAAGCCGTGAAGACCGGCGACCGCATCTCGTTGGGCGAAACGGAGATGGTCTTCGTCGAAGCGCCTATGCTGCATTGGCCCGACAGCATGTTCACCTACCTTGCCGGCCGCAATCTGCTCATGCCCAACAATGCCTTCGGCCAGCACTACGCCACAGCTTTCCGCTTCAACGATCTCGTGAACCAGGAGGAATTGTTCGAGGAAGCGATCAAGTACTACGCCAACATCCTCACGCCCTTCAGCGACCTTGTGCTCAAGAAGATCGAGGACGTCCTGGCCCTGAAGCTGCCCGTGGACGTCATCGCGCCCAGCCACGGCGTCATCTGGCGCAAGGACCCCCTGCAGATCGTCCACAAGTACCAGGAGTGGGCGGCGCAAAAACCAGACAGCAGCGCGGTCATCCTCTACGACACCATGTGGGAAGCCACGCGCAAGATGGCCGAGGCCGTGGGCGCGGGCTTGGCCGCGGCCGGCGTGCCCTTCAAGCTCTTCCACATGGCCACCGCCGACCGCAACGACGTCATCACCGAGGTCTTCAAGGCCAAGGCCGTGATCATTGGGTCTCCTACGCTCAACCGCGGCCTGCTGCCCACCATCATGCCCATCCTGGAGGACCTGAAAGGCCTTCGCTTCAAGAACAAAATCGGCGCGGCCTTCGGCAGCTATGGATGGAGCGGCGAATCGCCCAAGGTCATCGAGGAACACCTGGCCGCGTGCAAGATTCCCCTGGCCGCCGAGAGCGTCAAAGCCAAGTGGCAGCCCACTCCGGACGACTTGGCCGCGTGCGAGAAGATGGGCCGGCAGGTGGCGAAGAAGGTACTGGCGGGTTGACCGCCCCAACTTGGCGCCGACAAAGGAGACGGACGTGAAGACTGATCGCACGGAATACCCTGGCCAGCCTCAAGGGTGCGTGAAACGTTTCTCCGCCGCGCTGGCCGCGGCGGTTGTGGCGGCGTGGCTGTCGTCCCAGGCCGCCGCGCAAATCAAAGTCCTGCCGCCGCCGGAAGACAACGGCGCAGGCCTGTTGTTCCACGCCTCCTTTGACAAGGACCGGCGCGCCGACTTCGCCATCGGCCCTGACCTTCCCTGCCTGGCCACTTACGCCAGAGCCAACCGCACCGCCGAAGGCGGGACTTTCGTGCCCGGCGCGTTTGGCAAAGCGCTCACAGGTTCGGCTCGCGGCGGATTCGGCTCCTACGATGCCCTGGGCAACTTCCTTGCCGAGCGCGGCACGATCGCGTTCTTCATCCGCCAAGAGAACATGCCCTACGGCTTCGAGCCGCTGTGGGTCAAGACCGTGGACTCCTACTACTGGACCATGTGCCTGCGCATCTCCTACAAAGGCGGCAGCGCCTTGAGCGCGTGGTTTCCCAATGAGATCTACCGCCCTCTAACGCTCAGCGCGGGAAAGGCCGGCAAGCTGCAAGACGCCAAATGGACGCACGTGGCCGTAGCCTGGGACCAAGCCTACGGCGCCCGCCTCTACCTCGATGGCAAAGAAGTTTCCAACAACTGGGGCAAGGAGAGCTGGACCAGCCGCGGCGTGGACCCGGACTGCTTCCAGCTCCACCATGGCGCGGGCGTGGCCTATGACGAGATCTACATCTTTGACCGTCCTCTCACCTCCGCGCAGATCGACCGCCTGCGCTCCGCCAACAAGCCCCCGGCCGCAAAGGACCTGGCCGCGGTCCCCTTCGACGCCCGACGCCGCCAGAACCGCCTCCAAGAGCTGTCGTGGCGAAGGCCAGGCGCCGGCTTCGTGGCCAAGCTCGGAGCCTCGGGTCTGGGCGCCAACGCCATCCGGCAGGTGCTGCCGGTTGCCGCACGCTGCGTAAAGAAGGACGGCGGCGAGGCCACGGACGGCAAGCTGGGCCAAGGCTGGCCGCCCCTCTACAACTACGACTTCGCCAACGGCAACGGATTGCACATCGAGATGGACCAGCCGTGGGACTTGGCCCTCATCGAGGGTTGCTTCAGAGGCATGGTCTTTGGCGAGCGCCATCTGCTGCCCGAGGGCAAGCCTATCGCCGCCATCGTGTCAACCGAGTTCATGAACCGCTGGGCTCTTGACCAGCCGCGCGGCCCCGGCTGGCTCAGCTTCTTCAAGGACGTCATGGAGGACTTGGGCGACAAGCCCGACAAAGAGCTGGTCACGCTGGGCAGAATCTGCGAACTGAGCTTCTTTGAGAGAGGCAAGCATAACCTGCAAGGCGCGCGCCCCCACACTCTCTTCCTCGGTCCGGCCAGCGTGCAGCGCGGCGCCAGGCTCATGGGCGTGGACGTCGCGGGCCGTTATGGGCCAGGCGACCGCGCCGCCTTCGACCTGCTCGCCGCCGCCCCAACCCAGCCCGGCGGACAAGCCGTCCCCGGCCTGCGCTTCGATCACCTTATCGTCCCGCCCTTCGGCAGGGAGACTGGCCTGCGCGGCGTCCGCCTCGCTCTAACGCTCAAGGGCAAGCTGAACGGCAACGCGCTCTGGGTCGAGATGCGCGACCCCGCGCTGCCCGGCCGCAGGCTCTTCGGCGTGGACTGCGCATTGCAGGGCACGGACACGTCCGGGCCTCAAGCTCTCGACCTCACCTTGGACGTGGCGGACAGACTGCTCCCCGCCGACAAGCCCCTCTGGCTTGTCCTGTGCTTCAAGGATGACGTGGAGATTCTGTGGGGCGACATGGCCGGCGCCTCTCGCCTGGAGCTGCTGCTCGGCGCGCCGCAGGAAGTCGCGGCCGACTACCTCCGCGCCGACCTCGCCTTCATGAAGTCGCGCTTCCGCGAGATGTCGGAATCCAGACCTTGGGGAGCGCACAAAGACCCCGAGAAGGAAATGGTCGCCTTTAGCCGCGCCGCCCGCGAACTGTTCATCCCCCTCACGCAGATATGGAAGGCCCTGCCCAACGACCCCAAGGTTAAGGCGCTGTGGTACTGGACCCACAAGAGCCTCAAGGACGAGACACCGGTGGAGCCCATGACCGTAGCCGGCGCGCCGGATGCGCCCCGCTGGGCTCTGCTACAGCGCGAGTTGCTGGACCAGTGCCGCAAAGTGATGTACTGGTGGATCGAGAACCGGCAGACACCCAACGGCGAGTTCGGCGACGCTTGGGGCGACGACACGGACCTGATGCAGAACACGCCCAAGCTCACCTTCCTCGGCGACCCAGGCGGCCGCATCGCCGGCGCCGCCAGGCTGGTGGCCAACGGCGTCTACGCCAGCAAGCTCATTGAACGCGGCATTAACCGACGCACCATGGATACCCTGCACGCCTACGAAGAAGGCGTCAACGTCCAGACCGTCATGGCCTTGAACGACTACGGCAACCCGCTCTACCTCGAACGCCTGATGGAGACCGCCCGGACTGTCGAGACCCATCTCTGCGCCCGCGACAAAGCCGGCCGCCTGCGCTTTCGGTCCTGGGAATTCGGCGCCAACGAGGTCCGCGACAAAGGCAGCCACGGCTATGACCACCCCGGCAACGCCCTCTTCTGCCAGCCTGCCCTGTTCCTCACCTACTACAGCCGCAACCCCAGAGCCCTCAAGTTCCCGCAAGCCTGGGTGGACGGCTGGCTGGACTACTACGCCAAGAACATGCGCAAAGGCCCTGAGCCCTTCCCCTCCAAGACGCTCATGGACGGGACAGTCATCGGGTGGGACAGCAAGGTCCGCGGCTACGGCTATCCCGACACCTTCCTGGCCATGTTCCAGACCACCGGCGACCCCAAGTACGCGGCCGTCACCAAGTACTGGACCGGCGCCGGCGGACC
>CAYYEE010000415.1:0-4484 GCA_964470775.1 uncultured Planctomycetota bacterium
GGGGCCTTGATCGCAGACCCCTTGACCATGGCTTCCAGCAGCAAGCAGCCCGTGTAGTTGAAGCGCCGCAACAGGCCGATGAGCCTGGGCCAGTCCACGCCGCTGTCAAACGGCAGCGAGTGCGTGTCGCGGCCTGTGTTGTCGTGCAGGTGGACCACGCGCAGCCGCGCGCCGTAGCGTTCCAGAACGCTCAGGCCCGTTCCGTCCGCGTGCTCGTGGCCCGCGTCGTAGCAGAACACGACCGGTTCGTCCGGAAAGGCGTCCATGAACTGCGCCAGCACCTGGTTATAGGGGCCTGTCCAGTTTTCCAGCGCCAGACAGACGCCGCGTCCGGCCGCGTGATCGGCCAGCGCGCGGATGCTGTCGAAGCCCGCGGCCAGGGCGCGTTCCTGCTCGGCCGGATCGGCCAGCGGCGCAGCCACGTGGGCCACGACATGGCCCGCGTCCAGCGCGCGCGCCGCGTCCAGCGCCGCCTTGCACAAGCGCACGGATTCCTGCCGCTTGGCGTCGTCCGTGGAGAAGAGCCAGGCGCCTTGGGGCGTGGGCGCGTGGATGGACACCACGGCCAGGCCCGACGCGCGGCACAGCGACCGAATCCAGCGGACGCCTTCCTCGGTGTGGCAGGGGGTGTGGTCCAGCTTGCCGCCCAGGGCCACGGCCTCGAATCCGGCGCGCCGGATCATGCGCGTCAGCCGGTCGAGCGGCACGCTGTAGTCGAACGCCGCGTGAACGGCGGGTTGCATGGGGCAGGGCTCTTTCCTGATAGGTGGGCGCCATGGGATGCACGGGAAGAACGGAAGGCATGGGAGGCATAAGGGGGCGCGGATCGGGGCGACGCTCGACGGCCGCGTCCCATTCCTCCCCTTTTTCCCATCATTACTCCCATATCTCCCATCGCGCCGCCGTCTACGCCTCGGGCGTCTCCACGACCCGCTCCCGGATCGCCTCGCTGAGGCAAGCCGGCAGCGGCTGGGGCCGGCCGCTCGCGTCCAGGCACGCCAGCACCGTCTCGCCCTCGACCAGCGTCTTGCCGCTGGGGCCGGTGACGCGGTAGCGGAAGTTGATGCGCGTGGGCCGCAGCCGGCTCACCCAGGTGTGGATCGTGATCAACTCGTCATAGCGCGCCGGCGCGCGGTAGCGGCAGCTTGCCTCGGACACGGTGAACAGCGCGCCTTCCGCCTCCATGTCCGCATAGCTCTTGCCCAGGCTGCGCACATACTCCGCCCGGCCCATCTCAAAGTACTTCAGGTAATTCGCGTAGTAGACCACGCCGCCCTTGTCGGTGTCGGCGTAGGTGACGCGGACGCTCATCTCGTGAACAAACGCGCTCAAGGCTCGCACTCCGGCGTTCGACGCTGAAGACCCCGCTCCCGCGGCGGGCCGGCCGCCATGATACCACGAACGCGCGTCTAACGGCCCGTTGAAAAAGGCGCCGCGCCGGCGGGGACATGGCGCCTCAGCCCGCCAACGGCGGGATCGCAACGTGTCCCCGGAACAGACGCGACATTTTCAACAGGCGGCTAACCGGCGCATCCGGCGCGTCCGGCGCGCGCATGAGCAACGGCCTTGCCTTGCGCGCCGCGGTACGCTACGATGCGAACAGGTGGAACGCGCCGTAGGGCGGACCATGGAAAAGGAGGCTGAGAATGATCGGCTTGTGGATCGCTCTTGGGGTGGTGGTTCTGCTGGCGCTCATCGTGGCGGGCATGTACAACGGCCTGGTCGTGCTGCGCAAACAGGTGGATAACGCCTGGGCGCAGATAGACGTGCAGCTCAAACGGCGCCACGACCTCATCCCCAACCTCGTCGAGACGGTGAAGGGCTACGCCGGCCACGAGAAGACCCTGCTGGAGAACGTCACCAAGGCCAGGGCGCGCGCCATGGACGCCAGGTCGCAGGGCCCGGGCGAGCAGATCCAGGCCGAAACCGCCCTCGGCGGCGCGCTGCGCGGGCTCATGGTGCAGATGGAAGCCTACCCTGACCTCAAGGCCAACCAGAACTTCCTGGCCCTGCAGGAAGAACTGTCCAGCACCGAGAACAAGATCAGCTTTGCCCGCCAGCACTACAACGACATCACCACCAACTACAATACCTCCACCGAGTTGTTCCCCAGGAACATCATCGCCGGCATGTTCGGCTTCACCCCGCGCAAGCTGTGGGAGATCGAGGACGCGGCCGAGCGCCAGGCGCCGCAGGTCAAGTTCTGAGCCAAAGCATGGCCGTCAAACAGACCTATCTCGACCACATCGCCCACAACCGCCGCGTCAGCGTGCTGCTCATGTTCTTCATGACCGCCCTGCTCGGCGTGGTGGGCGCGGCTCTGGGCGCGGCGTGGGAACAACCCTGGGCGGGCGTAGCCGCGGCCGTGGTCGTGGCCGGTTTGCTGCTGCTGGCCAGCTACTACGCCGGCGACAGCGCCATCCTCGCCATGAGCCACGCCCGCGAGATCGAGAAGAAGGACCACCCCCAGCTCTTCAACGTCGTGGAAGAGCTCTCCATCGCCGCCGGCCTGCCCATGCCCAAGGTGTACATCATCGAAGAGCCCGCGCCCAACGCCTTTGCCACGGGTCGCGACCCACAGCATGCCTCCGTGGCCATCACCCGCGGCTTGCTGGAGAAGCTCAACCGCGAAGAGCTGCAAGGCGTCATGGCGCACGAGATGTCGCACGTGCGCAACTACGACATCCGCTACGCCATGCTCATGGCCGTCATGGCCGGCGCCATTGTGCTGCTGTGCGACTTCTTCTGGCGCATGGCCTTCTATGGCGGCTTGGGCGGACGCAGGCGCAGCAGCAGCGGCCGCGGCGGCGGCGGCGCCCAGGCCGTGCTCGTTGTCGTCGCCCTGCTGTTCGCCATCCTCGCGCCCATCGTCGCCACGCTCATCCAGCTCGCCGTCAGCCGCAAGCGCGAATACCTCGCCGACGCCTCGGCCGTGGAGCTCACCCGCTACCCCGAAGGCCTGGCCAGCGCGCTCCAGAAGATCGCCGGCGACCCAACCCCGCTCCACGCCGCCAGCCGCGCCACCCAGCATCTCTTCATCTGCAACCCGGTCAAAAAGCTGGGCGACCGCGACAGCGTGTTCAGCACTCACCCCCCCATCTCCGAGCGCATCGCCCGCTTGCGCGCCCTCGCCAGCCAGTCCCAACCCGCAACCGCGGGGTGACCGCATAACGTGAACATGTTGCGCAAGCCCGCCAACGTTGGGATCGCAACGTTTCCCCGGAACAGGCATCGGGCCGCAACCTTCAGGTAACGGTGTCGTTACTTGGGCAGACTCTTGGCGCGGCGCCGTTAGATATCCGGCATGTAACTCATTTGTTTGCAGCATGATAATCCGCAATCACTCCCCTGGCGCCGCAGTTGCATATCTTGAGAACGACGTTGCGTATCCTCCGCGGTCAACACGCCTGGCGCAGAGGCGTGGCCATGTTGAGGAAACCCGCCAAGCGCACGATCGCAACGTGCCCCCGGAACAAAGGAGGAGGAGACTCCCATGCTTCTCAAGATTCTTCTCGGCATTGCCATTGGCGCCACAGCCGGCGCGTTGCTAGGCAGCACGCGCAGTTGCGAAACCGGCGGCTGCCCCCTCACCGCCAACCCCTATCGCGGCGGAGTCGTGGGCGGGTTCCTCGGGCTCATGGTCGCCCTTTCCTTCCTGCAAGCGCCTGCCGGCGCGCCCCGCGCCGCCAACAGCGCGGCGCCCGCGTCGCTCATCACCATCACCTCGGACAAGCAGTGGAAGGACGCCCAGGCTACTTTGCCCGACAAGGCGCTCGTGGTGTTCCACGCCCAGTGGTGCGGCGCATGCAAGCGCTTCGCCCCCACGGTCCAGGACGTGGCCGGCAAGGTCGAAGGCCAGGCCAAGGTCTACTATGTGGACGTGGACGCCGCGCCCGGCGCCGCGCAACCCTATGGCATCCAGTACTTGCCCACAACCGTGGCCTTGGTCAAGGGCAAGGAGAACCAGACGTTCGTAGGCATCGTGGACGAAGAAAGGCTGTTGACCGCCTTGGACATCAGACCCGCGGCCGCCGCCGCCGCTCCCGCGCCTGCCGCCCAAAACTGAAGGAGCATACCCATGACCATCGAGAGAACATTGCGGCTCATGGCTGGCTTCTTTGTCCTGCTCAGCCTGGGCCTGGCCCACTGGCACAGCCCCTATTGGCTCTGGTTCACCGCGTTCGTCGGCCTCAACCTGTTCCAGTCCGGCCTCACCAACTGGTGCCCGGCCATGTGGTTCCTGGCCAAGGCCGGCCTCAAACCCTGCGCGGCGTCCACATGCCAGCCGCCTCCCGCGGCGTCCGCCTGAGCGCGTCCCAGCCATCGTTCGCCCCACCAAGCCAGCAGCCGGCCTCCCAGAGGCCGGCTGCTTCTGTGTGGGGTCTCCGTCGAACAGCGCCCCTTGCCGCCCAGGGAGGCGCGCCTTCA
Source organism: uncultured Planctomycetota bacterium (assembly GCA_964470775.1). GTDB lineage: Bacteria > Planctomycetota > Brocadiia > CAIUPP01 > CAYYEE01 > CAYYEE01. The sequence goes on from CAYYEE010000415.1 coordinate 4,429, forward strand.
GCCCCCCCGCCCTTGAGCCAGCCCCGCCGGCGGCCGGCCCGCGGCCACGTCCCTCA
>CAYYEE010000416.1:0-4481 GCA_964470775.1 uncultured Planctomycetota bacterium
TGGCGAACGTTGGAGCACTCCCAGCCGAAATAGCCCCAAAGGCACTCCGCTTCCCATTCGCGTCTCATGCCTTTGAGGCGCTGGAGGTGGTCGGGGTCTTTCTTGCCGGGGTACTGGGTAACGAGATAGTGCTCCATCTCGGAGATGCGGTCTTTGATCTGGCCGAGGTCGTGTTCGTCAAAGACCTCGATGAGGTCGCGGAGCATGCGGCGGGCCGTGCCTTCGTGGCGCATGACGGGCCGGCTGGCGGCGACGCCGTCCAGGTACTGCCACACGTCGCGGTTGCTGGCTTCAGCGTTGCCGGGGTCGAAATAGCCGCTGGCGGCCATGTCCGCGAATTCGGGGGTGTTGAGGAACTGGCGGAGGATTTCGAGCTGGTGGGCGAAGAAGCGGTTGGTGACCGCGGTGAAGCCGCTGGTGAGGGTGCAGAAGTAGTGGACGTTGGAGGTGTCGCGGCTGTGGCGGACGATGTGGGGCAGATAGCCGAGCATGACGTCATCGTGGTGAGGCTCCGTGTGCAGAAAGCGCGTGGCGGTTCGGCACTTGGATCCGCGCTCGATGCGCTCGACAAGCGTCTCGCGGACGCGGCGGGCGAGTTCCTGGATGGGTTCGGGGCGCTTGGCGAGAACCGCCTGGGCCAGGGGCGACTCGGCCGCGTCGGCCGGTGACAGATCGGTAAGGCGTTTCTTGCAGGCGACGGCCAAGTCCACGAGAGCGCGCTCGACCTGTTCGTCCGTGGCGGCGGGCGCGGCGGCCACGGCCGCCACCTGGCGCTGGATCAGCATCTGCGCCGCGCCTGTGGTGACGTAGAAGCGGGCGTTGGGCAGGCTTTGCAGGGCCGTGCCGGGGTAGAGGGTGTTGGGGGATTCCTGGATGGCGCTGGCTACGACACGCGCTTTGGCCTCGCCGGCGGCGATGATGAGAGCGACGCACTGGGGGTTGAAGGTGATGGTGCCCAGGCCGATGGTAATGACTTTGCGCTTGCGTGAGACCTCGATGCCGCCCAGGTCCGTGGCCGCGGCGGCTTGAGTTTCGAAGTTGATGTCGTCGAGGCGCGTGGTGGAGTAGTGACTGGCCCCGCGGCAGTTGAAGCCGATGTGGCCGTCGGGGCCGATGCCGCCGAGGAAGAAGCCCAGTCCGCCCATGGCGCGGACCTTCTCTTCGTATTCCTGGCACCACTGGTCTATGCCAGCGAGGACCTCTTTCTGGCGGCGCTCCAGGGCGTTCTTGGCCACGCGATAGCGGAGGGCAAGGTCGACTTCGCCATCGCGCCACAGCGTATCCAGGTCCCAACCACGGGCCATGCCGATGCGCGATCCGTCCATGAGCAGGGCGCGTTTGGGGTCGAGGCCGAAACCTTCGATGTAGAAGCGGTTGACGTAGTAGAGGAAGCTGTTCTGTTGCCAGGGCTGGATGGGGTAGAACTCGTCGATCTGGACGAAGCGAAGGCCCGCCATCTCGGGCTTGCGCGCAGGATCGAGGCCGCCGGCTTCGAGGATGGAGCGCGTGGCGGGCGTGTCCCACGTGCGCAGCAGGCGGTTGACCCACTTGATGAAATGCTCGGGGGTCTTGCCCGTGGGCAGAGAAATGACGCCTTCGGGGTTGTCCTGAACCCACTCCAGAAAACGGAACGCGGCCAAGCGCCCCAGGGCCGGGAAGTTGTCTACGACGATCGTCTTGATCTTTTCAACCGGGGGATAAAGTTCTTGGAAGGGGGACACGGCAAGGGCGGCTTTTTCGACGTTTGAAGACATCAGAGGCTCCACAGCAACGCGTTAGAGGGAAGGATCCTGCGACAGATGGAAGGATTATCATTATAGCTCCGCGAGAGGCGGCGGGCAATCGCGTGGGGTTTGGCGCGAAGTAATCCTGCTGTGGCGGCCCGCATTTGCCGTGAGACCGCCACGCCCGTCCGCATCGCCAGCAGGATCGTCTCGATGGCGCGCACGGATTCGGGCGGCCTTTTATCCGAGGGCGGAGGAAGATGAACGCCCGGGTCGCGCCGACACAGGCCGTGATGCCGTTCATGGCGCTGGGGAGGGTGAGAGAGAAGCAGGCACAAAGACTTTGAAACCTCATCTGCGCCGCCCGGCGCCGCGCGCGAGCGCAAAAGACAGCCCAACGATCTCCCGCCTCCGCGCCGCTCTGCGCCGAGAGCGCCCGAGGCGCCCAAGCCCGAGGCGCGAACAGCCTCCAACCCCGCGCGGGAGGCCAACGTTCCCGTCGAGTGCTTTCGGGCCCATTCCCGCAGCCCCCAGGATGCAACCCCCTGGCCAGCTTGACTTCCACTCTCTTTTCTCGCATTCTACTCAACTTCCGCGGCCCCCTTGGTTGCGGTTCCTGCTGAGTGGAAGGCCAACTATGAACTCCATCGAACGCGTCCGCGCGGCGATTGACCGCAAGCCCGTAGACCAGGTCCCTCTGGGGCTCTACGTCGTTGACCACGACACCATCGAGAAGGTTATCGGCCGCAAGACGCTGGTCCGCGACAAAATCAACGCGCAGATCGCCCTGTGGGAGGGACGTCGCGACGAGGTGGCCGAAAGCTACAAGAAGGACACGGTGGAGTTCTACCGCAAGCTCGATTGCGTGGACATCATTTGCTTCAAGGAGGCGGCCCGCCTGCCTCCGAAGGACTATGAGCCCCTCCGGCCGCGCCGCATCGACGAGCGCACTTGGGAAGACAAACACGGCCGCGTCTGGCAGGCGTCCTACGACTCCAACATGATCACTTGCGTCGAAGACCCCAACGCCAAGGAGCAGACCTACACGCCGGAGATGTTCCAGAAGCCCGTCACGGACGTCCCGCCCGATCCGAGCTGCTTCGAGGCCCAGGACTACCTGATTCAGGAACTCGGCAAGGAGCGCTATATCATGGGCGGTTCCGGGGGCACCACGGCCATCGTCCTGCTCGGCGGCATGGAAAACGGACTCATGGAATATGCGCTGAACCCCGAGACTGTCCGCGCCGCCACCGCCCACTCCGTCGCCCTCCAGAACCTCCACGACAAGTACAACATCCGCCCCGGCCAGTCCGGCGTGCTCATCGAACAGGACATGGCCTCCACCAAAGGTCCTATGATCTCGCCCGCCATGTTCCGCGAGTTCTGCCTGCCCGCCATGACCGAGCGCGTCGCCCACATCAAGTCCTTCAACATGCAGGTCTCGCTGCACAATTGCGGCAACAATCTCGCCATTCTTGACCAGATCGCCGACGCCGGCGTCCAGTGTTACCAGTCTCTCCAGCGCTTCGCCGGCATGGAGCTCTCCGTTCTAAAGAAGATGCAGGGCCACCGCATGGCATTTTGGGGCGGCGTGGACCTCGAAGTTCTTGTCACCGGCGGGCCCGAAGACGCCCGCGCCTGTGTGCGCCGCGCCATGCAGGACGGCGCGCCCGGCGGCGGTTTCATCCTTGGTCCCAGCCACTCCATCGCCTTTGGCACGCGTTACGAGAACTTCATGGCCATGATTGACGAGTTCAACAAGCTTAAGACGCGCGTGTTCTGAGTCTCCTCGCCTGCAAAGAAGCGAAGATGCCTAACACTGGCCGAATCCTCATCCGCGGTGGAACGATCATTGACGGAACCGGAGCGGCGCCGCGGCGCGCGGACCTCGTCATCGAGGGCGAGACGATCGCCGACATCGCGATCGTCGGCGCCGCCGAAGCCGCCACGGCCATTGACGCCACCGGCTGCGTGGTCTGCCCTGGCTTTATTGACCCGCACAACCACGCCGACACCGAGGTCCTCGGAGGCATCGCCGTCCACCCTCTGGCCGACAACCTCGTCCGCCAAGGCATCACCACCCTCATCTGCAACCAGTGCGGCGGCGGCACATACCCCATCGCCCCCTTGCTCGACAAAGTGGACCAGCTCCGGCCCGCCACGAACGTCGCCATGCTCGCCTCCCACGGCCGCGCCCGCAACGCCGCCATGCAGCAGACCGGGCAGGAGACGCCCGGCCCCGCCATGTGGACGGCGATGAGGCGGCTCCTCACCGCCGAGATGGAAAACGGCGCGCTCGGCGTCACCGCGGGTCCGCTCATGCGCTCGCAGGAGGAACTCCCCACCGAGGAACTCGTCGAGGCTGGCCGAGCCGTGGCGCCCTTTGACGGCGTCTACGCCTCGCACATCCGCGACGAAGGCGAAACCGGCCGCCATCTCGACGCCATCGAGGAAGTCTTCACCGTGGCGCGCGAAAGCGGCTGCCGCGGCCACGTCTCGCACATCAAGCTTTGGGGCAAGCCCAACTGGGGCCAGACCGCTCCGGTCCTCGACATTTTCGACCGCGCCGCGCGCCAAGGCGTCGTCCTCAGAGCCGACCAATACCCCTACATCGGCGGCTATCGCGGCTTTTACAGCATCATGTGGACCTGCCAAGGCGCCAAAGTCCACGACGCGGCCTGGCGCCGCCTGGCCAAAGCCGAGATCATCCGCCAACTCGGCCTCCTCGGCGGACCGGAACGCTTCATCCTCTCCTCC
>CAYYEE010000417.1:0-4474 GCA_964470775.1 uncultured Planctomycetota bacterium
GGATGGGGAAGTAGGGGGGGCGGGGCAACTGGAAAGGGACGGAAAGGACGGCCAATGGCCAACGGGCGATGCCGAGCTGCCAACGGCGGGGCGTAAGGGGGGGGGTCAGGGGCGGCGGACGCGGGCGATGAGCCAGGCGGCGGCGCGGAAAAGGAGGGCGAGGGCGAAGCCGGCGCCGGCGCAGGCGGCGATGACGGGGTTGGCGGGGGCGTCGGTGGCAAAGGAGACCCACAGCCCGGTGAGGGTGGCCGTGACGCCCATGGCGGCGGCGACGGCGAGGGCGAGCCAGAGGCGCCGGGCCACGAGCAGGGCGGCGGCGGGGGCGGCGACCAGATAGCAGAACACCAGCAGCGCGCCGGCGGTGCGCGATGCGGCGGACACGGCCAGTCCCAGACACGCGAAAAAGGCCATCTCCCAAAAGACCACGTGGACGCCAAGGACGCGGGCGGCTTCGCGGTCGAGGAAGGCGTAGAGGGTGGGGCGCAGGAAGACGAGGAGCCAGGCGGCCACGGGCACGAGGACGCAGGCGACCACGGCGAGGTCGGCGCGGCTGGCGAGGACGAGGTCGCCGTAGAGGAGGGAGCGGACCTCGTGGAGGCCGAAGCCGCTGCGGGCGACGAGCAGGACGCTGAGGGCGGAGGCGAGGACGAAGACGAGGCCGAGGACGGCGTCGCGGGGGAGGCGGGTGTTCTCGAAGGGGCGCGAGAGCAGGGCCGCGGCGGCGAGGGTGGCCGCGGCGGCGCCGAGGTAGGGCGGGGCGCCGCAGACCATGGCGGCGGCCACGCCGAGGGCGGCGACTTCGGACAAGGCGGCGCCGATGAAGACGACGCGCTTGAGGATGACGAAGACTCCGAGCATGGGACAGACCGCGCCGAGGAGGACGCCGGCGGCCACGGCGCAGGGGAACGAGGCGCAGAGGTCAAGGAAGGTTCGCATCAGGCGGCCCCTCCCACGCTTTCCAGGCGGCCGTGGTTGATGCGGACGACGCGGGCGCCGCAGGCGTCGAGGTCGCCCAGGCCGTGATGGGCGATGAGGACGGTGCGGCCGTGTTCGTGGTTCTCGCGGCGAAGGAGGTGGAGGACTTCGCGCTCGGAGGCTTGGTCGAGTTCGAGGGTGGGCTCGTCCATGATGATGACCTGGGGTCGGCGACGATGGCGCGGGCGATGAGGGTTTTCTGCTTCATGCCGCCCGAGAGTTCGCGCCAGGCCTTGCGCGCGTGTTGGGCAAGGTCGAAGCGCTGGAGAGTTTGGTCCACGAGGCGCCGGTGGCCGGGGCTGGGGCGGCGGAGGGGGCCGAGGCGGGGATAGAGACCCATGCTGGCGATGTCGCGCAGGGAGACTGGGTAGAGCGGGTCCACGACGCGGGCCTGGGGCACATAGCCGGGCGGCGAGCGGCGAAAGGGGGTGAGGATGGCGCCGCGGCGCAGGGGGATGAGGCCGAGGATGGCGCGCAGGAGCGTGGTCTTGCCCGCGCCGTTGGGGCCGACGAAGGCGACAAAGGCGCCGGCGGGGATGGCGAGGCTGGCGCCGGACACGACGTCCTGGTTTGCGTAGCCGACAGTGACGTCGCGCAGGGTGATGAGAGGTTCCGGCGTGGGTGTCGCGGTCATGGGGGTTCCTTCTGCGGCCTGGCTGGCGTTGGGGGTTCCGGGGACATGTTGCGATCCCGCGGTCGGCGGGCTTCCGCAACATGTCCCCGGGTCTGCTTTTCCCGTCAGCGCGTCATGGCGCTGGCGAGGCGGTTGACGAGGTTATCGAAGAGAGCGAGGTAGTCCGTGGCCTCGGGCTGGCCGTTGACGGCGTTGGCGGCGACGACGACCTTGGCGGAACAACGCTAGGCGACGAACTCGGCGGGCTTGACGGGGTAGAAGGGTTCAATGAGGATGGCCTTGGCGTCTTGGGCTTTGGCGGCTTGGACGACGCCGGCGAGGTGGGCGGGGCTGGGGGGGATGCCGGGCAGGGGTTCGAGCTCGGCGACGATCTTGAGGTTGAAGCGGTTGGCGAAGTAGTTCCAGCTCTTGTGGTAGAGGACGAGGCCGCTGCCGGCCAGGGGGCGCATGCGTCCGAGCCAGCCCGCGAGCTCGCCCTGGAGCGACTGCTGTTTGAGCCAGGGGTCGAGTTCGTTGCGAAGAAGGAGAACCCAGAGCTTCTCGCCGCCGACGCGCTTGACCAGGGCTGGGCCGAACATGCGGGCGTCGAGTTCGTTCTGGAACCTGGCGAGGTTGGCGTAGAAGGCGGGGGCGTGGTGGGGGTAGAGGGCGCCGAGCTTCTGGGCGATGGACGCGGCGACGATGCGGCCGTTGGGGGGGTCGAGCCAGTAGTGGGGGTTGCCGTGGGGGTGGACATCGCCCTGCGCGCGGCTGATGGGTCCTTTGGGCACGTCCATGCGGAGGATTTCCGCCGAGGCGTCGAGGCGGTGTGGACCGCCGGGCATGATGGCGTGGTTGCGCGCGCCGCTGAGGATGGCGGGTTCCCAGCCGATCTCCAGGTCCATGCCGACGCAGATCCAGAGGTCCGCGTCGCGGGCCATGAGGATGTAGCTGGGCCGGGCCTGGAGGAAGTGGGGGTCTTCGGCGCCGGAGGTGACGCTGGCGACCTGGGCGAGATCGCCTGTGACGGCTCTGGCGATGGCGGCGAGGTCGGTGGTGGTGGCGACGACGCGGATGGGATCGGCCGCGAGCGCGGGGAGCCAGAGCGCGGCGGCGCAGAGGAGGGTGACGATATGCCGTGTCATGGGGGACCTCTCGTGATGGGAAGAATGGGAAGAAAGGTGGGGCGAGCGGGAGCTCGCCCCACGGGGGTGTTAGAACTTGTGGGCGCCGTGGGCGCCGATGGAGACCATGAGCTGGAGCATGAACTCCCACGCGCCCTGGCGGCCGCTGCTGGTTTCGTATTCGCCGCGGTTGACCTGGAGGCGGAGGCGGGAGAACTCGGAGGGGGTGAAGTCAATCATGCCAGTGAGGCGGTAGCTGGCGCCGGGGTCTTCCTTGCCGCCGTCGGGGTAACGGACTTCGTTGGTGAGGCCGACGAGGTCGGCGCGGAGGCCGGCGCGCCAGCGGGGCTGGAATCCGTAGACGGCTTGGGCGTAGAGGCCGTCCTGGTTCTTCTTGAGCTGCTCGCCTTCGAGATCAGGGGCAAGGTCGTGCTTTTTGACGCGCAGGCTTTCCATGCGGTACATGTACTCGGTCTGGAAGATGAAGTCGCCGTGGCCGTGGGGCTGGGTGGAGTCGAACTTGTAGACAAAGTCGCCGCCGACAAACGAGGAGGGGCCGCTGAGCCAGTGGTCCTCGTCGCCGTCGCCGTTGCCGTCGTGGGCTTCCTGCTGGAGGCCGCTGGCGCCAAAGACGCCGAACTGCATGGCGTGCGGGCCGGAAAGGTTGGGGGCGGCTTTGAGCCAGCCGACGGCCAGGCGGGGGCCGGCGCGGGAGGGGAGTGGGGCGTCGCCGATGTAGTTGAAGCTGACTTCGTTGTCGCCCTGGAAGAGTTCGACGCCGGCGAGCAGGTGGAAGGGAGTGGGGGCGAGCCAGGAGAGCTGGGCGCCCTTGTCGTTGAGGCCGTGTTCGCCGAGGGTGAGCTTGTAGATGAGGGGTTGATCCACGAAGTCCCACTCGTGGGAGTGCTGGGCGTTGATGCGGCCGAAGTCGCTGAAGAACTTGCCGACTTTGGCCTGGAAGCCGCCGGGGAGGCAGGTGGTCTGGATGACGGCTTCCTCGATTTCGGCGCCCTCGGATTCGATGGCGGTGATGGCGTAGGCCTTGAAGTAGGGGTCAACGGAGGCGCCGAGGTAGATCTCGAGGTGGCGGAGGTTGAAGCCTTCGTCCATGCCTTCGTGCTCGTGGTCTTCGTCGCCGTGGCTGTGGCCGAAGCCGGACATGCTTTCGTAGATGTCTTTGATGCTGACGCCGCTCTTGTCGGTTTGGGAGCGGTAGTAGTAGGTGTCAATGATGACGGAGGCTTCGGGGTTGAGGCTGGCCAGGCCGCTTTCGACGCGGTCCATAAAGGAGGGGGCTTGCGCGGCCGGGGGCCGGAGTTCGGAGCGCATGGAGGCGAGCTGTGAGGAGAGCTCGTAGCGGGGCTCCTGGCCAGGGGCGGCGGCCGCGGGGGCGGCCGCGGGAGAGGCCGGAGCCGGGGTTTGGGGGGCGGCCTTGGCCGCGGCGTCGAGGCGGTCTTGCAGGGCTTTGAGCTGGGCTTCGTGCTCTTTGGCCTGGCGGTCCATCTGGTTCTTGAGGGCGCGGATTTCCTCGCGCAGGGTTTGGACATCTTGAGGCGAGGCGGCCTGGGCCAGGGCCGGGGTGGCGCTGGCGAGGAGGCCGGCGAGAGTGAGTAGCGCCGCGATGCGAAGCATGGGTTGCCTTTCCATTGAAATGACACAAAGCCTCCGCGCTGGGGCGCGGGGGCGGGGACGGAGCGCATGGGTGGACAGGGGACGGACGCGATGGGCGCAACCGCGGCGAGGCGTCGTTGGCGTTCAGGGG
>CAYYEE010000418.1:0-4473 GCA_964470775.1 uncultured Planctomycetota bacterium
GGCGATGATGGCGACGACGACGAGGAGTTCGATCAGCGTAAAGGCTCTTGGCGAGACGCGGCGGATCGTGGTCAAGGGTTGTGGACCCATGTGACGTCCTTTCACGAAACGGGCGGTGGCGCGGTTGTGGCGCGCAACACAAGACGGCAATCGAGGATGCGTGTCTGGCCGGGCGAGTGGCCGGCGGACAGCGACAACAGCATCTCGACCGCGGCGCGGGCCAGGGCGCGGCGGCGGCTGTCCACGGTGGTGAGGGGCGGGTCGCACTGGGCCGCGAAGGGCTGGTCGTTGTAGCCTACGACGCTGAGGTCACGGGGCACAACCAGGCCCAGTTCGCGAGCGGCGGCGATGACACCCAGACCGATGGCGTCGGTTCGGGCGAAGATAGCGGTGGGGCGCTGGGGCTGGCGGAGATAGTCGAGCGCCGGGGCCACGGCGGCGGATGGGTCGTCGGTCTTGATCAGCATCATGTCGCGGGGCAGCAGGTCAATGCCGGCCATCTTGAGCGCGGAGGTGTAGCCGGTGTAGGGATCGGTGATGAGGTCGGGCGTGGGCAAGTCGCCCAGGAAGCCGATGCGGCGGTGGCCAAGGCCGATGAGATGGCGCACGGCGTCGAACACGCCGGCGGCCTGGTTGACGTAGACGCTGGCGTGCTCGGGCAGACCTTCGCGGTTGTAGTGGTAGTGATGCTGGAGAACGAAGCGAACCCCGGCGGCGGTCAGGGCGTTCATCAAACGGGCGGAAACCACGTCAACCAGCACGCAACCTTGATGGGAGGTGGGCGCGCCTTCCCATAGGATGCTGTCCATGGACGAGGTTTCTTTATCGAACTGGACGAAGCGCATCTTGGTGTGGCGCTGATCCAGCGCATCGGTGTAGCCGGTGAGGTAGTCCATGTCCAGGAAGGCGCTGGCCTCTTGCATGGGGAGCAGGGGTTTGACGAACGTGATGCACTTGAGGGCGGGGCTGGCGCCGGCAGGAACCGGCCTCGCCCGGACGAAAACGCCGCTACGTTCACGACGGTAGATGAGGCCCTCGCGCTCGAGCAGCGCCAGGCAGTCCTGCAAAGTAGCCTGTCCCACGCCGTACTGGCGAAGCATCTCGCGATAAGTGGGCAGGGGCTGGTGGGGGGGGAGATCGCCCTCGCGGATATCCTGGCGGATGCGATCGGCCAGGGCTGTGGCGGCTTCCGATGGTTGAGGCAAGGGGGCCATGAGTTGGTCCTGTGATGGCATTGGTGGCACTGCACTTCGCAAAATGCAGTGCAACTGTAGGCAGTATAACGCCACTTTGGGAGTGTGTCAAGGGGAAAATGAGGAAAGGGATCGGTCGGATCGGGGGGATCGGGGGCGAGGCTGGTGTGGCAGGGCGGCCACTACTTGCCCAGCGTGACGATGCCGCTGAAGCCCATGAAGGCGAGGGCCATGATGCTGGTGCAGATGAAGGCGATGGGGGCGCCGCGGAGGGCTTTGGGCACGTTGGAGTGCTCCAGGCTTTCGCGCACGCCGCTCATGAGCAGCATGGCGATCATGAAGCCGGCGCCGCCGAAGAAGCCTTGGGCCGTGGCTTCGAGCAGGGTGTAGTGCATGGGCGCTTTGGTCGTGTTGAGCAACGCCACGCCCAGCACGGCGCAGTTGGTGGTGATGAGGGGCAGGTAGATGCCAAGCGCTTGGTACAGGCCGGGGCTGGTCTTGCGGATGACCATTTCGACCAACTGCACAAGGGCGGCGATGACGAGGATGAAGCTGCCGGTGGCCAGGACGTCCACCAATCCGTACGGCACGAGCAGGTATTCATAGATGCAGTACGTCACGACCGAGGCCATGGTCATCACGAACGTGACGGCTACTCCCATGCCGAACGCGCTGGAGGTCTTTTTGGTGACGCCGATGAAGGGGCACAGGCCCAGGAACTGGCCGAGGACGAAGTTGTTGGCCAGCGCGACGTACAATCCGATCTGCAGGAGGAGGACGATCTGATCCACGACGGGTTACTCCTTTGCGGCGCCGCGACGCTGCCGCAGCCAAGCAAAGAACCCCAGCAACAGGCCCAGCACGAGGAACGCGCCAGGCGCCTGCACGAAGATCTTCATGGGCACAAGCCCGCGGCCAAGCGAGATGCCGAGCCAGGTGCCGTTGCCCAGGATTTCCCGGATGGAGCCGACCAGGACAAGGGCGAGGAAGTAGCCCAGTCCCATGCCCGCGCCGTCGAGCAGCGAGGCGAGGACGTTGTTCTTGCCGGCAAAGGCTTCGGCGCGGCCCAGGATGATGCAGTTGACGACGATGAGGGGGATGAACACGCCGAGCGCGGAGACCAGGGCGGGCGGCAGGTACGCCTGCATGAGCAGGTCCACCATGGTGACGAAGCTGGCGATGACCACGATGTAGCAGGGGATGCGGATTTCGCTGGGAACGATGCGGCGGATGAGAGAGATGATGACGTTGGAGCTCATGAGCACGGCGGAGGCGGCTACGCCCATGGCCGCGCCGTTGAGGGCGCTGGTGGTGACGGCCAGCGACGGGCAGCAGCCCAGCATGATGACGAACAAGGGGTTCTCTTTGATGATCCCCTTGACGAATTCCTTCCAGTAGTTCATTTGGCTTTCCGGATTCAGGACAGACCGCCCCCTTGGGCGCGATGTTGAAACAGTTTAGTGGGGGCGGAGGGGGAAGTCAAACGCGAGGGACGGGGGAGGCTGTGGGAAGGGACGCAAGGGACGGAAAGGACGGAAAGGACGGAAGGCGCGTGCTAGTCCCAGCATGGGCCGCGTTCGAAGTGGAGGGTGAATTGCTTGCACTGGGGGCAGAGGTATTCGCCGTTGGTGAGACGGAGATTCCGGTCCATTACGTCCTTGAGGCTCCAGGTGAACACCAGGTCCTGGCCTTCGCGCTTGAACATGGGCGGGGTGTCATAGGGGACGGTTCGGCCTTTGCACTCCGGGCATTGGCCGCCGGCCAGGACGTTGACTTCCACCATGTCGCCACATGCGTCGCACCAGGCCGGAAAGCCGCAATGGACGCGGAAGTTGTGCATTCCGCCGCCCAAATACATCTCGCGCTTGAAGCCGCATTCACAACGCGCTTTGACGACGCTGCCCATGAGGGTTGCCTTTTTGGGGGGGGCGAACGGGTCGCACGGTTCGGACGGCTACTTGGCTGCCTTGATTTTGCCGGCGATGATGTCCGCTTTAAGCTTCTCGATATCACTCATGACGTTGGGCGGCACGAGTTGGCGGGTGTAGAGCATGGGGCTGAGTCCCACGCCGCCGTTGGCCAGGCCCATGACGTAGACTTTGTTCTCAAAGCGGCCTTCGACAACCTCGCCGGTCAGGCGTTCGATGGCTGTGTCGAGGCGCTTCATGACGCTGGTGAGAATGACGCCTTTCATGATGCCGTCCTGGTCGGCGTCAACGCCGATGGCCATCTTCTTTTCGGACTTGACAACGTCGAAGACGCCGTAGTTGGAGCCGCCGGCCGCGGCGAAGATGATGTCGGCTTTGTCCGTGGCGGTGAGGTCCTGGGTGAGGGTGGCGGCGATGCGGGGGCTGTTCCAGGGGTCGGCTTGGGGGTCGCCGTCGGTGATGTAGCGGATGGGGACGCGGATGTCTTTGCGGGCGGCCTTGGCGCCCGCGGCGAAGCCTTCGGCCAGGTCTTCGGAGCCTGTGCCCTGGGCGCCGCCGACGACGGCCACGACGCCTGACTTGCTCATGCGAGCGGCCAGCGCGCCGGCGAGATAGGCCGCCTCGCGCGACAAAAACTTGACGGCCGCGATGTTGGGCCGGGGCGTCAGGGGCTCAGCGTCAAGCAGAATGAACTTCACCTTGGGGTACTGCTTCGCGAGTTGGTCCACCGCGCCTCGCTGGTCCTCGGCTGAGGCGAAGACGACCGTGCAGCCGGCGTCTTCGACCAAGTACTTCATGCTGGCCAGGGCCGCTTCAGGCTGGGCGGATTCGCGCAGGCTGATCTCGAAGGGCACGCGGTAGCGGCTGCTAGCTTGCTTGATGCCTTGGTACTGGATTTCGTTGTAGCCGTTGTCCTCGATCCGCGAGGAGTTGAGCGCCAATCCGAGCACGCACGGGTAGGAGTGGACAGAGGCGGCCGGCTCCCGGTCAGGCTTCTCCGCGGCGCATCCGGCAAGGACCGCAACCAGCCCGGCAACCACCCAGCGCCCCGCGCGCAACGTGCTCCGCCACGCCATGTCTGTGTCTCCCTTCCACAAGAGGCCCAGCCAGGCGCATGGAGGCGCGTGTCTGGCCGGGCGCGACTCATGAAAAAAGGCTACCTGCCGCCGCGGGCGGAGTCAAGCGCTGGCGTGCGGGAGAGAGGCGCCCGGCGAGCCGGGCGAGGGCGGGCGGCGCCGGCTGCGGTTCACTCGGACGCGGGCGGCGGTTGGGATGGGGTTTGGGGCGTGTCGTCGCGGAACTGGGCGGCGATGCCGGCGAGGATGAGCAGCAGCACCGCGAGGCACAGGGCG
>CAYYEE010000419.1:0-4473 GCA_964470775.1 uncultured Planctomycetota bacterium
CCGCCGGATCGGCCCGTCCGCCCCGTGCCGCATCGCCATGAACAGGATCAGGTCCAGCCGGTCCAGCTCAAATGGACCCGCGTCTATGTCCGGCGCCGTCAGCTCCCGGAACAGGTCCTCCAAGTCGTCCGCGTGGACATTCGACGCGATGCGCACCCCCCGGCGCAGCGCCTGAAAGAACACGTGCGCCTCCGCCCCCCAGATATACCCGAAGTAGTGCCCCCGTCCGATCTCATGGCTCAGCAGACACTCCGCCCTGTGATCCGAGTGCCCCCTCGGCACGCGGCTCGCCCCTGCGCCCACCGTCCGCAGCTTCTCCCCCGGCGGCAAAAACGCCAGCAGCGCCGCCATCAGCGTTGTCTTGCCCGCGCCCCCGGGCCGCGCCGCCGTAATCACCGATGAGCCTCCCGCCACCGCGCACAGCGCGTACGCCGCCATCTCCGCCGACAGCGTCCCCGCGTTCAGAAGGTCCACCACGCTCAGCGTGCGTCCCCCGCGCTGATTCAGCATCTCGATTTGAGCGAGGTTGAAGGCTTCAATCCGGTCCAAGGCGGCCATGCTCCATCAGCGGATGATGGCGCGCCAGTATATCAGAACCGCGGCGTTGTCGCGAACGCCCCACACCGCTATAATGCCCCCAAGACGTCCCATTCTCCCGCGCGCGCCGCGCCGGAGCGTAGGCGTCCCGCCCGCTGCCGTTCGCCGTCGCCGCCCGTCCGTGTCACGCCAGCCCCGGAACCCACCTTGTCCCTCACCCTCAGCATCCCTGGCCTCCGCATCATCCGCCGCCTCGGCCATGGCGGGGCCGGCGAGGTCTTCCTCGCCCGCGAGGAGGCCTCCGGCCGCCTTGTCGCCGTCAAAGCCCTCTGGCCCGAACTCGTTCAGAACGACGAATCCTTCGAACGCTTCGCCCTCGAAGCCATCCTCGCCTCCCGCCTTCACCACCCCAACATCGTCCGCGTCCATGAACTCGGCGAGGCCGCCGGCCGCTACTACCTCGTCATGGAGTACGTCAACGGCCCCTCCCTGCGCGCCCGCCTCGACGGCGGCCCCCTCCCCCTCGCCCGCGCCGCGCGCATCGCCGCCGCCATCGCCGCCGCCATCCGCGAAGCCCACCGCCAGGGCATCGTCCACTGCGACGTCAAGCCCGGCAACATCCTCCTCGCCCGAGGCGACGTCCCCAAGCTCGCCGACCTCGGCGTCGCCCTCACCCGCGGCCCCGCCCACGGCGACTCCGCTCTCCCCGTCTCCGCCCCAGCCACCCCCGCCTACGTCGCCCCCGAGCGCTGCGTCCCCGGCGCCCCCGTGGACGGCCGCGCCGACATCTACTCCCTCGGCGCCACCTTTTACCACATGATCTGCGGCCGCCCTCCTTTCGTCGGCGCCGGCTGGCCCTGCTACGCCCGGCAACACCTCGAATCGCCCCCGCCCGACCCGCGCGAATTCAACGCCGCCCTTCCCCCCGGCGCCTGCGACGTCGCCCTGCGCATGTTGGCCAAGAAGCCCCAGGACCGCTACCAGACCTGCGAGCAGGTCGAAGCCGCCCTCGCCGCTCTGGCCGTGGGGCATGAAGAGGACGCCGCGCCGCCCGGCCCCCAGACAGCCCGCGACGTCATGGACGCCACCGTCCCGCTTTCCCTGCCACAGCCAAACCAAGCCCCCCCGTCCTCCTCGGCCGTCTCGGAGCCTTGCACGGAGACAACGCGGCCCAAGCCCGCGTGAGACCGCCGTCTCTCGTTCGCCGCTCCTTCGTCCCCTTCTCGGCGCCTCCCCTTGCCCGCGGCCCCAAAACGCCCCTGCGACCGTTGCGGGCGACGCCGCTTTTGGTAGAATGCGGACCGGGTCCCGGGGAGAACCTGGCCGCGCCGAACCTTGCGCAACGTGGAGGGATGAAGGTGACGCTCAAACTGAAGGTGACCGGCCTGGCTGTCTTGGCGACGTTCCTGCCCGTGGTCGTCATGACCGCTCTGACCCACGTCGAACAGGGCCGCATTGACCACACCGTCACGGACGAACTTCGCGGCATGATCCGCGAAAGCACCGGCCAGATCGCCCGCGACGTCTACGCCCTCTGCGACTCCGCCAACTCCCTCCTCCACCAGCGCGTGGAGGGCAACCTCCGTCTCGCCCACAAGTTTTTCACCGACAAAGGCGGCATGCGGGTCCTCGAAGGCAAGACCTCCTGGCGCGCCGTCAACCAGCTCAAACCCGAAGAAGTCCTCGACATCAAGCTCGACCGCGTCGAGATCGCCGGCCAGATCGTCGAGGGCAACCTCGCCGCCGAATCCCCCGGCGGCCGCGCCCCCCTCGTGGACGAAGTCGCCGACCTCGTCGGCGGCACCTGCACCGTCTTCCAGCGCATGAACGCCGCCGGCGACATGCTCCGCATCGTCACCAACGTCCGCGACAGCCAGGGCCGCCGCGCCGTCGGCACCTACATCTCCCGCGAAAGCCCCGTCGTCCAGGCCGTCCTCAGCGGCAGCTCCTGGCTTGGCCCCGCCTTTGTCGTCAACGCCCTCTACGCCACCGCCTACCAGCCCATCACCGACCCCAAAGGCGAAGTCATCGGCATGTTGTACACAGGCCTCAAGCTCGACGCCGTGGACGCCCTCCGACAGGCCATCCAGGAGATCAAGGTCGGCAAAACCGGCTACGTCGCCGTCCTCGGCGGCACCGGAGAAAAGAAGGGCCACTACATCGTAGCCCCCAAGGGAGCCACCGAGGAAGAAGCCAGGAGAAACCTCCTTTCCCTCAAATCCAACGGCGGCGAACCCTTTGTCGCCAACATGATCGACAAAGCCCTCCGCGCCCAGGGCAAAGGCGTCACCTACGAGGAATACGAATTCCAGCGCCAGGGAGAACCCCGCCCAAGGGCCAAGCTCGCCGCCATGCTCTACTTCGCCCCCTGGGATTGGGTCATCGTCCCCGGCACCTACATTGACGACTACGACGACGGCCGCCGCCGCGTCGAAGACGCCCTTCAAAGCCTCATGAAAACCGCCGGCATGGCCGGCGTCGCCATCCTCCTCGTCATGGTCGGCGCCGCCTACATCCTGGGCGGCCGCATCGCCGGCCCCATCGCCGAAGCCACAGCCCTCGCGCAGATCATCGCCGGCGGCGACCTCCTTTCCGCCCACCGCCGCCTCGAGGAAATGGGCAAGGAGGATGACCAGAGCGCCGAAGAAACCAGCCGCCTCCGGCGCGCCATCCGCGCCATGGTCGAAGGCCTCAGCTCCCTCGTCGCCCAAGTCCAGCGCTCCGGCATCCAGATCATGACCTCCTCCACCGAAATCGCCGCTTCCGCCCGCGAGCTCGAAGCCACCACCGCCGAGCAAGCCGCCTCCACCAACGAAGTCGTCGCCACGGCCAAGGAAATCTCCGCCACCTCCCAGGACCTCGCCCAGACCATGCAGGAGCTTGCCGCCGGCGCCGCCGAAACCGGCGAACTCGCCGCCAAAGGCATGCAGGACCTCACCGCCATGGAACCCGCCATGCGCCGTCTCTCCCAGAGCACCGCCTCCATCTCCTCCCGCCTCTCCGCCATCCACGAAAAAGCCAGCAACATCGGCAGCGTCGTCACCACCATCAACAAAGTCGCCGACCAGACCAACCTCCTTTCCCTCAACGCCGCCATCGAAGCCGAAAAGGCGGGCGAATACGGCCAGGGCTTCGCCGTTGTCGCGCGCGAAATCCGCCGGCTCGCCGACCAGACCGCCGTCGCCACCCTCGACATTGAGGAAATGGTCAAGGAGATGCAATCCGCCGTCGCCACCGGCGTCATGGAAATGGACCGCTTCAACGAAGAAGTCCGCCGCGGCGTCTCCGAAGTCGGCGCCATCGCCTCCCAGCAAGGCAAAGTCATCGAGCGCGTCCAGACCCTCACCCCCCAGTTCGAACACGTCAACGAAGGCATGAGACTCCAATCCGAAGGCGCCAAGCAGATCACCGAATCCATGGTCCAGCTCAGCCAGACCGCTTCCCAGACCGCCGAATCCCTCAAAGAATTCGCGAACGTCACGCGCCAGTTGAACGAGGCCTCCCGCGCCCTCCAGGACGAGGTCTCCCGCTTCAAAGTCAGCGCGTAGCCCAGGGAGGCAAGCCGCATGCTGGTTCTGCTCTTGAGCGCAGGCGACGACCGCTACGGCCTCGACGCCAAAGACCTCGTCGAGGTTGCGCCCTTGGCCGAACTCATTTCCCTGCCCCATGTCCCCGCCTGCGTCGCCGGCCTGCTCAACTACCGCGGCGCCATGGCCTCCGTCCTCGACCTCCGCGCCCTCACCCGCGGCGCCCCCTGCCGGCGCCGCATGAGCACCCGCATCGTTCTCGTCCGTTACGTCTGCCCCGACGGCAAAGCCAGACCCCTCGGCCTCATGGCCGAGCGCGTCACCGGCGCCGCCGAAATCGACCCCAAGACCCTCGCCCCCTCCAACCTACGCGTCGACGACGCCCCCTATCTCGGCGGCGTCTGGGTCC
>CAYYEE010000420.1:0-4469 GCA_964470775.1 uncultured Planctomycetota bacterium
GCGGTCCACTGTCTGGCTGGGCTGGGGCGGACGGGAACCATGGCGGCGGCGTATCTGGTGAGCCTTGGCTACAGCGCCGGGTCGGCCATCCGGCGTGTGCGGGCGTTGCGGCCCGGCTCGGTGGAGACGGCGGCTCAGGAGGACGCGGTCTACCGCTACGAAGAGCGCGTGAGGCCGTTGGGGCGGCGGAAGTAGGCGCGTCATGTCGAAGGGCGGAAAGGGACCCGTCCTTCCCTGGGGGCGGCCTCCACAGAATTGCGGCTGAAAATTCCTTTTTGTTTGCCTGCCGGTCTGGTAGTCTATTGTTGAGACTGCCGGGGGGATGTGATGGCCAGCGTCGGCATGGGCAATGGGGAGGCGTAGCATGGCTGCCAATCAGGATGAAGCTTTCCTGGACGCCGCTCTGAAGATGGGCGTCATTACGCAACGCCAATACGCGGATGCTTTGCGGGCGCTGAAGCTGATCGCCGAGGCGGGCGTCCAGAAGTCGGCGGCGTCAATCCTTGTTGACAAAGGGTACGCGACGCCGGAGGCGCTGGAGCGGGCGCGGCTGGCGTTGGGCGGGGCAGACCAGGCGCCAGCGCCTGTGGATCGGCCGCCTGACGAGGTGGACTTTGGGGCGCTGGACCAACTGAGCGAAGAGGAGCCTGCGCAGACGGCTATGCAACGGGGGCCCTTGCCCGCGCCCAAGCCGGCGGCCAAACCCGCGCGCCCGGCGCAGGTGGCCCAACCGCCGCCTGCGGAGCCTTGCGTGGACAGCGGGGCTCTTTCGGGGCTGGCGGCGGAAGGGGATGCGGGGGAGGCGGCGCCCGCGCGCCGGCCCAGGCCCATGAGCGCGCAACGCCAGGTTTGGCTGGCGCGGGGGTTGATCGCCGCGGTGGTCATCGTGGGGCTGCTGGTGATCTATGGCGTGGCCAAGGCGGTGGTGTCTCAGGTAGGCACGGCCGTGACAGCCAGCTTTGAGAGCGACTTGCGCAAGGCGGAGGAGGAGATCAAGCGGGGCCACAGCGAGCTGGCGTTAGGCATGCTGGAACGCATCTCACGGACGGGGGGAGAGGTGGGCAGACGCGCGGAAGAGCTGGCCAAGGGTCTGCGCGATCAGATGAGCCAGGCTGAGGCGCTCTATCGGCAAGGGCTGGAGAAGGCCAAGGCCGGGGATCACCCAGGCGCCATCAAGGCTTTTGAGGAAGTGATCGCCAAGTATCCCAACGCGGGCCGCTGGCCGGGATACGCCAAGGGTGACCTGGGGCGGAGCAAGATCGCGCTCTTCCAGGATTTGACGTCCAAGGGCGCCGAGGCGGAGAAGGGATTCCGCTGGAGCGAGGCGGCAGGTCTTTATGCGCAGGCGGAGGCGCTAGCGGCCGAGGGCCAGAGCGCGGCGGCCAGGCTAAAGGAGACGCGTGAGAAGGCTGACGCGCTGGACAAGGCGCTGAAGGCGGGCGAGGCGGCGGCCGGCCGAGGGGCCTGGCAAGAGGCCAGGGCATCCTACGCGCAGGCGCTGGTCCTGGCGCCCGGCCACGACGGAGCCATCGCCGGTCTGAGCGCGGCCGTGGCGAAGCTGCCCAAGCCCAAGGACATGGTGTTCGTGCCGCCGGGGTTCGCCACCGTCGGCAGCAACGATGGGGAACCGGACGAAGCGCCTCAGCGTCAGGTGTTCTTTGGCGGGGTCTACGTGGACCGGACCGAAGTGACGAACGAGCAGTACGCTGCGTTCCTGAAGGCCACGCAACGTTCCGCGCCTCCTCACTGGAAAGACGGGAAGTTCGCGGCGGGCGCGGAGGCGCAAGCGGTGGTGTGCGTGAGCTGGGACGAGGCGAAGGCCTACGCGGAATGGGCGGGCAAGCGTCTGCCCACGTCGCTGGAATGGGAAGCGGTGGCGCGTGGGGCCAAGGGACGGCGGTATCCATGGGGCGACGCCTTTGACGCCTCGTGGGCGAACCTGGGCTTATTCCCGGCGGATGCCGGCGCCATGCCGAAGGACCGGACGCCGGAGGGCGTGATGGACATGGGAGGCGGGGTCTCGGAGTGGACGGAGGACGCGTGTCCGGGGAGCGGGACAGAGGAGATGCGCGTCGTGCGCGGGGCGTCGTGGGTCGGGATGGAGGCCGGGCGGCCGAGTCATGCGCTTCTCAGGATGGGGGACGGCGCGGCGCAGCCGGACCGAATGATCGTGGTGGACAATCCCCAGCATCCGGTGGCGGCGATCGACTACCCGGTGGACCGGACATTCACGTTCCTGTCGGTGTCTATGGGGAAGCCCCTGTTTCGCTACTACGTCTGGTTGCCGGAGATTGGCGGGTTCGACCCTCGGTCGCAGTCGTTTCAGACGGGTGAACTGATCTGTTTCCAGATCGAGCGGCATCGCAGCCGCGACGGCCAACCCATGCAGTTCGACACGGGTTATACGCTGGTCGAGTTCTCCGAAGCGGAGAAGGTGGTGGTGATTCGGAACGCCTCGGGCGCGACGCGGCGGATGAAGGCGACGGGCCCGGCCGATCCCTTTGGTCCCTTGCCGCGCAGGTCCGGGGCGGCGCAGGGGGATTTTCCTGCGCCTCGGCCAGACTTCAGGACCGGGTCAAGGGTTCCTCCGTCGCTGGCGTCTCCGCCAGGGGATGCGCTGGGAGCCGCTCCAGCCGGGGCGGAGCCTGGCGGGCCCGTCCGCATCAGCCAGGCCGCCCGAAGTTCGAACATCCTGCGCGCGCCCAAGGACAGCCGGCTGCTTAACCTCGGATTCCGGTGCGTAAAGGATTTCTGAGGGCGGGGCGCGGAGAGGGCGAGGGGTCTGACAAGTCCGACAGGCCGGACGGGGAGGGACAGGCCTATTCCGCGGCTGGGGTGAGGTCCACGCAGGCCACTTGCGGGCGTGGGGCAAAGGGCGAGGCGGCGACGTGGCCGATGCCGCGCGTGACAAAGAGGCGCGTGCCCTTCTTCTCGCGCCACCCCTCGGCCAGCTTGCGGCCCTGGCGGATGGGCACCAGCAGAGAACCGATCGGGCCGAGGTTGGGGAAGCCACCGTGCGTGTGGCCGCAAAGGACGAGGTCAAATCCGGCGCGGACGGCGCGGGGAAAGTTGTCAGGCGAATGGGCCAGGAGGATGCGGAAAGACGTGTCTCCTGACTTGCGTCGGGGCAGACCGCCGGGTGGGTCGGGCTCGAAAGGCCATTCGCTGGAGGCCAGCGTGACGCCCGGGGCGGCGATGACTTCGCCGCTGGCGGGGCGCAACAGGCGCACCGGCCCGCCTCGGAGAGCGTCTTCCGCGGCGTGGCCGCCGATCATGAGGTCGTGATTGCCGAGGACAGCGAACACGCCCAGGGGCGCGCGCAAGGCGGCCAGGGTTTCGGCGAGGAGCGGCAGCCTGAGCGGCTCGCGGGTGAGGTCGCCCAGGATGACAACGAAGTCAGCGCGGAAGGCGTTGACGCGATCGAGACAGTGGCGCACAAGGGGAAGGCCGTCCTCGCTCTGGAGATGAAGATCGCTGATGACGCCTATGGTGAGAGGGGCGGCGAGGCGGCTGTCAGGGACGATCACGCGGTCGCGGCGCAACTCGATCGCGGGGCCGCCCGGTTCAGGATGCGGTGCGCTGTCGAGGGCCACGGGCTCGATGCCGGGGGGTAGTTTGCGCCACTTGAAGGGGGGATAGAACAGGAACACAAGAACGTAGGCGGCGCCGAGTCCGCCGAAGGTCCACATCCAGGCGACGGGCTGGAACTGAGGCCAGGGGGACAGACCCACGAGAGGCGCGGCGCAGAGCAGCCAGGGCGCCCAGAAGATGACCAGCGGACAAAGGCCAAAGAGGAAGATGAGCCAGACGCGGTTGACGTGGTGGCTGTAGATGGCGAAAAGACGGGCGCCCAGATCGCAGCCGACAGCGACCTGTCCCAGGAAAAACAGGGGAAACGCCAGCGCCACCTGAGAGAGCAACGGGTTCCTCCATCGAGGCATGGCCTTGCGGCGCGCCCGCACCGGCCAGGGACGTCGTTAAACGCCAAACCCCGCGGCCGCGGGGTTTGAAGAGGCGAACGCGATCATGGGACCGCGGAAAAACCTGGTGGGCGATAGAGGAGTTGAACCTCTGACCTCATGGGTGTGATCCATGCGCTCTAGCCAACTGAGCTAATCGCCCGGTGTCGTTGCTATGGTGTGTATGATACTCGGTGAGGGGTGTGGTTGTCAACACAACAAAAAGGAAAGACATTTGCGCAGTGGCCGTCCTGGGCTTCGGCTTGCGGCCTCGGCCTCGGACCCAGGCTCAAGAACGGCCCATAACGACGCCGATGCCAGTACGACCCCCGATGCTCCTGGATGCCCCCTCCCAATGACGAACACAATCCACGGCCCCGTTCAGACATCGTCCTTGAGGTCGTCCATCCGGTCCGCCCTGGCCTGCGCCCCAGACTCCTCGCTACCGCCCCGCGTCTCAACCGTGCCCCGCCATCAAGGCTGCTCCTCGTCCTCCCCCCCCCCCTCCTC
>CAYYEE010000421.1:0-4468 GCA_964470775.1 uncultured Planctomycetota bacterium
ACCCCGGCGGCAGCACCTGGCCCGCCACTTCCTCCATCACCGCGATCGCCTGGCTCACGGAGTACGTCACTCCGCCGATCTCAATCTCGCTCACCGGCCACGCCTCGGGGTGCGTCTTCCAGTAGCCCTGCGAAAGGGGCGTCACGTTGCCGCCGCCGCCGCCGCCGCCGCCGCCACCGCCGCCGCCGCCACCGCCGCCGCCGCCACCGCCGCCTCCATTGTCGCAAACGCCCGGCGTGCCGCCCGGCGCCACAATGTAGATCACGTCGTCGTTGCCCGGCGTGATGCCGTCGGCCTGATAGAGCGTATCCACCGCGCCGTCCGGCCCGGCCGAGTGCGCCACTACGTCTTCCACGGCGTACCCGGCCAGGAACTGCACGTTCACCGCGTAGCGGTTGCCCCACGGGTCAGGCAGAACAGGCGCCGTAACGTATGGACCGCGCCATGAGAAAGCGCTGTTGAAGCCGGTCGGAAGGGTGAGGGGAGTCGGGTAGCTGTTGCCCGGATCGCCGCCTGGCTGATTCATCACCAGGTGATTCGCCAGCAGGTCCACCGAGCCGAAGTTCAGCGCCGCGGTCCATTCCGTCTGCCCGTTGCCCAGGACAGGCGTGTCGCCATTGCTCACCAGCAGCAGGACAGGCGGGCAGCCGTTCCGGTCACGGTAGAAGTGCGACACCCCCGTGTCCGCCATAAACATCGAGATGGCCGCGCCGATCGCCTGTACGTCCTCGCGCGCCCGGATCATCTTCGCGTTGCGAACAAACCGCCCGATCACCGGCGCCAGGATGGCGCAGAGGATCGCCAGGGTCACCAGGATGATGGTCAGCTCGATGAGCGACCAACCAGCCTGGCGCGCGTTCCTGGGCCTGTTTGGCAAGATCGGGCGGCGCATAGCAGTGCCTCTGCAAGACGCTATTCGCGGTGAGCCTCACAAAGCCAAGCTCACGATTGCTCTTGCATACAGCACATAATGCGCCATTCATGACGCGTCGCCTGTAGACGCGAAATAACTCCATATATTTCAGTGTGTTACCACATCATAAAATATTGCCTCTTTGCGACGCTCCTCACGACAATCACCGCAAAGCCACGTTATTTGTAGCCTATCCAATGTGCCTTGTGGCTCGCCGTCAGCGCAGACTCCCCCACGCCCCATACGTCCCATGAATCCCACAAGTCGTATGGTGATAAGGTGATGTGCGCGTGTGCCGTGATCCACCCTTCGTGCCGTCGCGCTGCTCAGACCATCTCCCCTTGCAACGTCAGCGGCGTCGCCCCCCGCACGCGCACCCGGACCAATCTCCCCCTTAGCGTCGCGGACCCAGCAAAGTGCACGATCTCATTCGTCCGCAGCCGCCCCATCAACATCCCCGGGTCCTTCTTGCTGGCGCCCTCGACAAGAACCTCGCCGGTGGAACCCACCAGCGCCTTGTGCGCCGCCAGGCTGATGGTCTCTTGAATGCCCAGCAGCGCGTTGTTGCGCCGCTTCTTCTCCTCCTCCGGCACGTCGTCCTCCATCTCCGCCGCCCGCGTCCCGGGCCGCGGCGAGTACTTGAAGATGAAGCAGTTTTGGAACCGCGCCTCGCGCACCAGCGCCGCCGTTTCCTCAAAGTCGGCCTCTGTCTCGCCCGGAAAGCCCACGATGAAGTCGCTCGCGATCGTGATCCCGGGCACGGTTTCGCGCGCCATGGCCAGCAACTCGCGGTAGCGCGCCGCCGTATAGCCCCGCCGCATCGCCGCCAGCACCCGGTCGCTGCCCGACTGCGCCGGCATATGCACGCTCTCGCACACGGTCGCCAGATCCCGCATGGCCTGGAATATCTCCAGGCTCATATCGCGCGGGTGCGATGTCACGAACCGCACGCGCAGCAGACCCGGGACGCCGTTGAGCCGCTCCAGCAGGTCCGGCAGACGCGGCCCCAGCGCCGGACGCATGCCGTAGCTGTTCACGTTTTGGCCCAGCAGCGTAATCTCGCGCACCCCGTCGTCCACCAGCCGCCGCGCCTCGTCCAGGATTTCCTCTATGGGCCGGCTCGTCTCGCGCCCGCGCACGTAAGGCACGATGCAATACGCGCAGTAGTTGTCGCAGCCGCGCATGACGGTCACATAGCCCAGGCACGGATGCGGCCGCAAGGCGACGTTCCGCTCCGGCGCCTCGATCTGCGTCTCGTCCGTGGCGATGAGCGGCCCTTCCCCGCGCCGAACCGCCTCCACGAACTCCGCGATGCGCGGAAAGGCCCGCGTGCCGCACACCAGGTCCACGTGCGGCGCCCGTTGCAGAACATGGACACCGTCCTTCTGCGCCATGCACCCCAGCACCCCGATCACCACCCCCGGCCGGCGGGCTTTGTGCCGCCGCAGCGCCCCCAGGTTGCTATACACCCGCTCCTCCGCGTGCCCCCGCACGCTGCATGTGCAGTACAGAATCACGTCCGCCGCCAGGATATCCGCGGTCTGCTCATAGCCCGCCGCCGCGAGCGATGACAAGACCAGTTCCGCGTCCAGCTTGTTCATCTGGCATCCGTAGGCGTGGATGAAGACGGTGGGGGGGGCGGTCATGCGACGCCTCCCGGCCCCGCCGCCCGCCGCAGCCTCGCCATGTACGCGCCGTCGCCTTCTTCCGTGGGCAGAATCGCCTTTTCGTCTTCCAGCGCCGCGCCCGTCTCCCTGGCGCACGCGCGCACAAGCTCCTGGTTCTCCTCCGGCTCGATGCTGCACGTGGCGTACACCACGCTGCCGCCGGGCTTCACCGCCGCCAGCGCCGCGCGGAGCAAGCGTCCTTGAAGGGCGGCCAGTTCGCGGATCGCCGCCGCCGTCAGCCGCCACCGCGCCTCGGGCCGCCGCCGCAGCACCCCGCTGTTCGAGCACGGCGCATCCAGCAACACTGTGTCGAACGCGTCCGGATGCGCCTTGCAGAACGCCTCGCCCTCCGCATGAACCAGCTCCGGCGCGGGCAGGCCGAGACGCCGGACGTTCTCTTCCACCATGCGCAGCTTCTGCGCCGTGAGGTCCACCGCCGTCACGCGCGCGCCCGGCGCCAGCTCCAGGAGGTGCGTCGTTTTGCCCCCCGGCGCGGCGCAGAGGTCCAGCACGGCCTGGCCCGGTTGCGGGTTTGCAAAGAGCGCCACCGCGGCCGCCGAGTCGTCCTGGGGCTGCGCCAGTCCGGCCTGAAACACGCCCAGGTCCTGGACGCGCGTATGCGGCGCCAGGCGCGCGGTGCGGCCCGATTGGGACAAGGACGCCTCGACCCCTTCCTTGCGCAGCAGTTGCAGCAGCTCGCGCGGCGTCAGCAGCCCTGCGTTCGGCCGCAGACACGCCGGCGCCGGCGTGTTGGCCAGCGCAAACAAACGCTCCGTCTCGGCCGCGCCGTAGCGTCCCAGCCACCGCGCCGCCAGCCACGGCGGAAACGAGTGGACCGCCGCCAGCCGCGCCGCCGCGTCCGCCTCGGTTGGCAGAACGTCGTAGGTGAACACCAGCCACTGGCCCGAAGCCAGAGGCAGGCGCCGCGTCGCCGGCCCCGCGGGCTGCGCGCCCCGCGACACCGACCGCGTCAGCTGGCGCAACACCGCGTTGATGAAACCTGACGCCCGGCCATGGCCCGTGGACCGCGCCAGACGCACCGCCTCGTCCACCGCCGCGTGCGCCGGAATCCGGTCCAGGAAGAGCAGCTGGCACGCGGCGCAGCGCAGGATGTTGAGCAGCGCGGGCTGGAGGTCTTCCAGAGGGCGGCTCGATAGGGGGGCCAGAACAGCGTCCAGCGTCGCCAGCCGGCGCACCGTCGTGTACGCGATCTCCGCCGCCAGCCCCAGGTCGGGCTTCGATAGCCGCCCCGAACGCGCCAGCGCATCCACTTGGTCCTGAACAAACGCCCGGCCGGCCAGCGCGGCCGAAACGATCTCCAGAGCGTGGCGCCGCGGGTTGGCGCCTCGGGGCCGCGCGTCAGGCCGGGGCATGGAACAGGTCTCCGGCCGCGATGGGGCATCCCCGGAGGAACTCGGCCGCGTCCAGAGGCCGCTTGCCCGCGCGTTGCAGGCGCAGCACACTCACCGCCCCCGCGCCCGCGGCCACCACCAGCCCCGCCGCCGACGCGGCCAGCACCCGTCCGGGCTCCCCCGCCGGCGCGCCTTCCATGGGCCGGACCGCCAGGATCGTCAGGCGCAGCGTCTGTCCGCTGGCCAGCGTCGCCAGCGTCTGCGCCGACGGCCACGGCGTCATGGCGCGCACAAAGTTGTGGATGGCCGCCGCCGGCTGGCTCCAGTTCACCTGCCCCTGGCCTTTCGCCAGCGTGGGCGCAAACGTCGCCAGGCTGTGGTCCTGGGGCTTGGGCGTGATGGACCCGCTCTCCACGCCGTCCAGTGTGGGCAGCCAGAGCTCGGCCGCCATCACCGACAACCGGTCGTGCAACTCGCCCGCGGTTTCGTCCGCGCCGATGTCGGTCTCGCGCTGCAGCAGAATGTCGCCTTCGTCG
>CAYYEE010000422.1:0-4466 GCA_964470775.1 uncultured Planctomycetota bacterium
CTATTGGGTGGCGTGGGTCGAGAACGGAACGGCCACCTTCTTCCGGCGTCAGAAGGGCAAGTGGGAACGGATTGGCGGGGTTCGTGCGGACGGCGCGGCGGAATGGACGTTGCTGGCCGCGCCTCAGGGCGCGACGCTGCTCCGGGACGGCCGGTACCTCGCGGGCTTCCGTCAGCCCATGGACGTGTCGGGCCGGGCCGGGGCGGCGCGCTCGGACGGCGCGCCGGATCTTGCCGGTCTTTCGGTTCGTCCTCTGGCGCCGCCGGCGTTTGAGGATGACTTCCAGCGGGGAGCGGAGGGGCTGGCGGAATGGAGCGCGGTGTCAGGGATCTGGCGGCCCGACTCGGTGCAGGACGCGTGGCTGCGCGTGGACGGCCATCCGCCCAAGGCGGCGCGCCTCTTCGGCGCCGGCTCGCCCGGGCTGCTTGTGACAGGGCTGCCGCTGTGGGCGGAGTCCGCGACGCAGGTTGCGGTGAAGTTCGAGCAGCCTGGCGAGGCGGGGATCGTGTTCGGTTATCGCTCGCCTCAGGACTACAGCTATCTGGTGGTCAAGGCCGGGGACGAGGGTTTTGCCCGTCTGGGCTGCGTGGTCGCAGGCCAGGACCGTGTGATATCAGGCGCCGCTATGCCGGTTCCCTTGGGCGCCTGGCTGGGGTTGCGCGTGGAGAACAATCTTCTCAGCATCAGCGCCTTCGTGGGCCACACCCCGTTGATGCGGCCTGATGTCTTCGCTCCATTCCCGGCCGTGGGCAAGGCGGGACTCATCGTCTCCGGGCCGGGCGCGGTCTTTGATGACTTCCGGGTGAGTCCGCTCTCGCCGGCTGCGGGGGGCGAGCCGCTGCTGCGCCGCGCCGAGCTTTTCCACACGAGCTTTGCCGCCGAGCAGACCGCGGACAAGGGCAAGGGGCGGATGCTTCGGCTTGTGGGAGGGGCGCTGAAGCCCGGCCCTGGCCTGAGCGCGGCGGTTGCGCGGGGCGCGGGAGAGTCGATGCTGCGGCTTTCGGGCAAGGGGGTGATGTGGCTGCATCAAGCGTCGCCCGGGGACGCGGACTTCCGCGTGCGTCTGAGGCCGGCGCCGCCGGCCACAACGCGGCTGATCATCGCGGCGTCCGAAGCGGGCGGGTATGAGCTGGTCATTTCCAAGGACAAGGTGGGGCTGTGGCGGCAGGGAAAGGAGCTGTCGTTCAAGCCGGCGGCGGGCTTGATCTGGCCGGCCGAGGCGCGGCTGTGGCGCCAGGGCCGGACGGTGCGCGGCTGCGCGGGCGCGGTGGAGTTGAAGGCGGAGGACGCGGAGCCGCTGGAGGGCGGCCGCGTGGGCGTGGCCGTGGAGGGCGAGACGGAGCTGTTGGAGATGACCTTGGCGAACAACCTGGCTTCGGCCAGCCGCTTTGACGACGTGGAGACGGACTGGCGGCCGAGCGCGGGGCAGTGGGTGGAGCACGGGGGCATGACATGCATGGCGTGGAGCTACTGGATCAGCGCGCGGGCGGAGCCTGTGGCTTTGCTGTGGAACGCGTTCGCGTGGCCGGCGGACTTTACGGCGAGCGTGTGGGCGGGCGAAGCGACGCTGGGCGAAGAGACGCGCACCCACAAGCACTTCCCCTATCACAGCGTTCAGTTCATCGTGGCGGGCAATGGCCGCGATCTGGACAAGGGGTACCGGTTCTCCATCGCCGAGGGGCCGGGCAAGGACCTGACGCGGCTGTACCGGAACGGCGTGGTGATGGCGGAGACGCGCGCGTTCCGCATCGTCATGGGCGGCCACTGCAACAACCCCCGCGGGTTTCAGATCACGGTTCAGCGCCAGGGGGCGCGGCTGACTCTGCTCATGGATGGCCGGACGCTGATTGACTTCACGGACCCCCAGCCTCTGGGACCGGGCCAGATCGGCATCGGGTGCCTGGGCTGCCGGGCGGACTTTAAGGATTTCTTCGCGACCGTGGACAAGCCTTGGTTATGGCCGGAGCTGCCTGAGGCTTGGACCGCGGCCAAGTTCAAGGAGTGACGCGCATGACCGGCCGCATTCTTGCCTGCTCTCCGCCGTCCTACGACGCCGTGGTCGAACGCAACGTCATGACGCCGCTTCGCGACGGCGTGCGACTCGCCATGGATATCTACTTCCCGGCCGTGGACGGGCGCAAGGTGGAGGAGGCCTTCCCGGTCATCCTGTGCCGGACGCCCTATGACAAGAACAACGGCGCGGCGGAGGCGCGGTTCTTCGCGGAGCGCGGGTACGTGGCCGTGCGGCAGGACGTGCGCGGGCGCTATGCGTCGCAGGGGGTCTTCTACCCCTTTGCGCACGAGGGGCCGGACGGGTACGACACGGTCGAGTGGATCGCGGCGCAGCCGTGGTGCAACGGCAAGGTGGGGACGACGGGGGCTTCGTACTGCGCGGCGGCGCAGAGCGCGCTGGCGAGCCTGAACCCGCCGCACCTGGCGGCGATGATTCCGATCTTCGGGCCGGCGAGCTACTACCACAGTTCCATGCGGCACAACGGGGCGCTGGAGATGCGCTTTTTCGTCTACGCGTTCAACATGGCGGCCAGCAGCCCCGAGGCCATGGCCAACCCTGCGCTTAAGGCGGCGCTGACCGAGGCGTACGCCAGTATTTGGGACTGGGTGAAAGCTTACCCCATCCGCAAAGGCGAGACGCCGCTGAGCTTGATGCCCTCCTATGAGCAATGGGTTCTGGACCTGTGCACGCGGGCGGTGTATGACGCTTACTGGAAGCAGCCGGGCTATGGCCCGCTGCCGCACTATGACCGCCACGCGGACGTGCCTACGCTGTACGTGGGAGGCTGGTACGACACGTATACGCGCAATACGCTTCAGAACTTCGTGGAGTTGAGCAAGCGCCAGAAGACGGCGGTGCACGTGCTGATGGGGCCGTGGACGCACGGGGGCGTGGGCGCGGCTACGGCGGGCGACGCGTCCTTTGCGCCGGACGGGGGGCTTTCGGACTTCCGCGCGGTGCAGCTCCGGTGGTTCGATCACTGGCTCAAGGGACTGTCCACGGGTCTGGAGCGCGACCGGCGGGTGAAGTACTTCGTGATGGGCGGCGGGTCGGGTCCGGAGACGGGGACCAAAGTGATTCATCACGGCGGCGTGTGGAAGAGCGCGGACGCGTGGCCGCCGGCAGGGACGCGGCCTGTGTCGTTTTATCTTCACGCAGGGGGCGTGCTGTCCACGCAGGCGCCGGCGCAGGAGGGGGCCACGACGTACTGCTTTGATCCGCGCGATCCTGTGCCCACGATCGGGGGTCAGCTCTCGGCCATTCCGCTGCCGGCCGGAGGGTTTGACCAGCGGGGCGATTCGCGGTTCAAGTTCTGCAAGGATCAGCTTCCGCTCTGTTCGCGGCAGGACGTGTTGTGCTTCATGAGCGAGCCGCTGGCGGAGGATGTGGAGGTGGCGGGGCCGGTGGAGGCGCGGCTATGGGTGTCCACGGACGGGTTGGACACGGACTTCACGGCCAAGCTGATAGACATGATCCCGCCTTCGCCGAACTACCCGGCGGGCGCGGCGTTGAACCTGACCGACAGCATCCTGCGCCTGCGCTTCCGCAACGGCTTTGAGCGCGAGGAACTGGCCAGGCCCGGCGAGGTGTATGAGATCCGGTTTGAGTTGTACCCCACGGCGAACCGCTTTGCGAAAGGCCACCGCATTCGCGTAGATATCAGCAGCAGCAACTACCCGCGCTTTGACGTGAACCCCAACACCGGCGGTCCCATCGGCGTCGAGCGGGCGTATCGCGTGGCGACGAACACGCTGCGCCACGGGCCAGGGTGTCCATCGCAGATTGTGCTGTACGTGGCGGGGAAGGATTGAGAGGAGAGGAACGGCTGTCGGACAGGTCTGACGGATCGGGCGAGGGATTACTGCTTTGAGGGGCAGCGGTCGCTAAGGACGCACCGGCCGCATTCCGGCTTGCGCGCGCGGCATACGCGGCGGCCGTGCCAGATGATGAGGATGTGAAGGGGGTAGCAGAGCTCGTGAGGGGCGGCCTGGCCGAGGAGGTCGTGGGCTTGTTCGGCGGTGGCGCCCGGGGGCAGCAGGCCGAGGCGCTTGGTGACGCGCAGGATGTGGGTGTCCACGGGGAAGACGGGCATGCCGAAGGAGAAGAGCAGGGTGCAGGCGGCTGTTTTGGGGCCGACGCCGGGCAGGCTCAGGAGATACTGGCGCGCGTCTTTGGGGGGCTGGGTCTTGAGCTTGGCCAGGGAGTAGCGGCCCCAGTCGGCTTTGACCTGGGCCAGGATGCGCAGAATGCTTCTGGACTTGGCGCCGGCGAGGCCGGCGGTGCGGATGGCGTCCTTGATGTCGGCGGGCTGGGCGGCGGCGGCGAGTTCCCAGCGGGGGAAGCGGCGCTTGAGTTCACGAAAGGCGCGGCCGCTGTTGGCGTCGTTGGTGTGCTGGGACAGGACCGTGGCGATGAGCTGGTCCAGGGGCAGGCCGAAGTGGTCGTGGCTGGG
>CAYYEE010000423.1:0-4460 GCA_964470775.1 uncultured Planctomycetota bacterium
GGGGGAAGACTTTGAGGCTGGGCGGGGAGGTGAAAAAGTCGCGCATGGCCTGTTCGACGCGGCGGGGGGCTTCGGCCAGGGCCGGGGCCGGGGGCGGGGCGCTGGTCCGCGCCGCGGGCGCCCGTCCCGAAGGGGCTGTGGCGGCGCAGGCCAGGGCGCGCTCCAGGGCGGCCAGGACGATGGTGTAGACCGCGCCGGGGTCGCGGAAGCGGACTTCGATCTTGGTGGGGTGGACGTTGACATCCACGCGCTGGGGGTCCATCCAAAGGAACAGGATGACCACGGGGAAGGTGCGGGCGACCATGCGTCCGCGGTAGGCTTCGGCGATGGCGCGCTGGATGACGCGGTCGCGGATGTAGCGGCCGTTGAGAAAGGCGTACTGCATCTGGGGCGAGCGCTGGGCGAGGGTGGGCGGGCCGGCGAAGCCGGTGACGGAGAGGGCGGGGGTTTCCTGGTTGAGGTCGAGCAGGGCTTCGGCCGTGTCGGGACCGAAGAGGTCGAGGGCGCGGGCGCGGGCGTCGGGCGCGGCGGCCAAGCGCAGGACCGGGCGGGTGTCGTGGGTGAGGTGAAAGGTGACGCCGGGCCTGGGCAGGGCAAGGCGCGTGACGGCCTCGGCGGCGTGGCGGGCCTCGGTGGCGGCGGTCTTGAGAAACTTGCGGCGGACCGGGGTGTTGTGGAAGAGGTTGCGGACTTCGATGATGGTGCCTTCGGGCAGGCCGGCGGCGCGGGGGGGCGAGAGGATGCCGCCGTCGGCGGTGACCTCGGCGCCGGCGAGTTCGCCCCGGGCGCGGCTGGCGAGGCGGACCTGGCTGACGGAGGCGATGCTGGCCAGGGCTTCGCCGCGGAAGCCCATGGTCTTGATGTTGAAGAGGTCGTCGGGGCCGGAGAGCTTGCTGGTGGCGTGGGGGAGGAAGGCTCTGGAGACGTCTTCTTCGATCATGCCTACGCCGTCGTCGGCCACGCGAATGAGGCGGACGCCGCCTTCTTCAAGGGTGACTTCGACGCGCGTGGCCTGGGCGTCGAGGGAGTTTTCGACGAGTTCCTTGACGACGGAGGCGGGGCGTTCGATGACTTCGCCGGCGGCGATCTTGTTGATGACGCTTTGGGGGAGGACTCGGATGGCTGGGCTGCGCGAGGGCGGGGGCATGGTCTTGCGGGCGGAACTGGGTTTCGGTCGCCGGGGATATGGCCCCCGGCCTGCAAGGAAAGGCAGCGTATGCAAAGGATAGCGTTGGGCGGGAGGGGGTGTCAATGAGGGGGGTTCTGGGGGGTGGGGGGGGGGGGGGGGGGTGGGGGGGGGGGTTGGGGGGGGGGGGGGCTTTGGGGCTTGGGGACGGCGGAACGGCGATGCGGCGGGGCGACGGAACGGCCCAGGACGGCCGAGCAAGCGGAGTGGCGCCGAAGCCCCAGAACCCCAAAACCCCTCTATAGCATGAAGGGCTTGGGGGCGTTCCTGGGGCGGTAGGCGCGGTTGCGGAGGTTTTCGGCGGCGGGGAGGAGGGTCTCGCCTTCGTAGTAGGCGACGGGGAGGGTTTCGTGGCGGGGCACGCCGGGTTTCTTTTCGATGACATCAATGAGCGTGTTTGTGGCGCGGGCGGCGAGGTCTTCGGGCGCGGTGACGATGGAGTTGATGCGGGAGTAGTAGGTGTGGTAGCGGTCGAAGCCGGTGATGGAGATGTCTTTGGGCACGCGATAGCCCATCTCTTGCAGGAGAAAGGCGGACATGCTGGCGACGCCGTCTTCGTGGGCGGCGAGGGCGGTGATGGTGGGGAAGAGGCGCATGATGCGCTGGATGACGGCTTGGAGGCCCTGAGAGCCGACGTTGGTGAACTCGACGACGCGAGGGGAGATGTTGATCCCGGCGTCACGGTATTCCTGGATGAAGCCCTGGGCGCGGTGATACCAGCGGAAGTGGCTTTCGGAGATGGGCTTGGTGAGGTAGACGATGTCGGTGTGGCCTTTGGCGATCAAGGCGCGGGCGATGAGGCGTCCGCCTTGAGCTTGGTCGGCGTTGACGGAGTATTCGTTTGGACGGGGTTCGCGGGGGAAGTGGTTGAGGTAGACGACGGGGAAGGGCATGGGTATGTGGGGGCTGTTGTCCGTGATGAGCATTCCCGCGAGGTTGGATTCGCTGATGAGCCGCCAGAGGGCATCGAGGTCGGCGATTTGCGGCCAGGCGTAGAACTGGAGCGAGTAGCCCCTGTGGAAAGCGACGTGTTGGGCGCTGTTGAGCAAGAGGGAGTAGAAGACGTTGGGCCACAGGGTCATGAGAAAGCCGATGGACCTGGAGGGGGAGCGGGCCGGTTCGACGACGATGGTGCCTGCTTTGCCTCGGAGACGTTTGACGTACCCCTGGGCGGCAAGGCAGGCGGCGGCTTTGTTGGCGGTGTCTTTGGTGACGCCGTAGCGGGCGGCGAGTTCGTATTGGGAGGGGATGCGGTCGCCGGGGCGGAGGCGGCCGCGGCGGATCTCGTCGCGGATGTCTTCGACGATGGCCAGGTATTTGTTGGGACCGTTTGGGGCGGCGGGTTTGGCGCGTTTGGCCATGTCTGGCGTCTCCAGGAGCGGCGTTTATATGACTCAGTCATTATAATCCACAACGGCAGGCCGAGTCAAGAAAAAACTTGACACGGACGCGGTTGATGGGTAGCATTGGGTTGAGAGGGTCCAATAAATAGGTTCTAGCCCGCGCGGCCCCCGACGATTCGGCTCGGTCAAATGTGGAGAGATGGGAAGATGAGGTCCTTGGCGAAGCTGCGGAATGCGTTCACGCTGATTGAACTGCTAGTGGTGGTGGCGATCATCGCGATTCTGGCGGCGATGCTGTTGCCGGCGCTGAACTCGGCGCGGGAAAAGGCGCGCCGGGCGAACTGCATCAACAACCTGAAGCAGTTGGGGACGGCGTTGACCTCTTACTCGGGCGATTACTCCGGGTACTTCTATAGCTGGCCAGGCAACGGCGCGCAGATCGAGGAAGAGGGCGCCACGGGCGGCCGGGCCAACGCGGGCACGCGCACCACGGCCTTGCTTGTCTTCCGTCTGGCGTCTCCGCCGGCCACGCTGCGGATCATGGACTACGGGGTCTACACGGATCCGCGGCTGGGCGGGACTTACACGTCTTCGACGTGCGACAACGGCGCGGTGTTCACGATTTCGGGGAGCGGGCGTCTGGGCAACAACTCCATGTGGACGTATATGAACCGGCAGCCGCCGTTTGCGTACCGGACGGTCTTCTGTGGGTCGCGCAGCGACACGGGCAGTGATCTTTCGGCCGCCTGTCTCCCGGGAAGGCTTAACCTGGGTCCGATTGGCCTGGGCGGATTGCTGGCGGCCAATTACATGGCCGACGCCACGACGTTGTTCTGCCCCAGTTCGGACAACATGGTTCCCCGCACCGGGGTCCATGGGGTGGACTATGCCACGACCAGCCGCGAGAACGGGGCCAAGCTGGCGATTGACACGCTGGCCGAGATGAAACAGCGCGGCGGCTTTGCCAAGAACAACATTATGTATGGGGACTACACCCGGGCGGCCAACTTCAACTTCTACGACGGCACGACGGAAAGCTATGGTTCCAAGCGCGGCACGGGTGGCTTGGCGGTTCTGAGCCACTATGCCTTTCGGCTGACGCCGGGCGCGGGGGGCATTGGCGGGGACACGGACGGGACGCCCTATGGCCAGGACGCGCACGTCAAGCGCCGGGTGTTGGGCGTGGCGCCCAATCACGAGGTGCGGCCGGGCGAGCCGATGTTCAAGACCGCTCGCGCCCTGAGCGGCCGCGCGGTGGTGTCGGACGCGTTTGGCAACGGGGCGGGCTTTGCCGCCGCGGCCAAGCCGGGCGAGGGCTTCTGGGGTCACAGGGAAGGCTACAACGTTCTTTACGGTGATGGCCACACGCAGTGGTATGGCGACCCGCAGATGCGCGTGGCGTTCAACTCGGTGTATCGTCCGACAACGGGCGTGGACACAAGCTGGGTGGGGGGCACGGACACGGCGGCTTTTTCGGATGTGGTGTGCACCGTGGCGGGGGTTTCCACTGTGTGGCGGCAGCGGGGGGGGAGTTTCATCTGGCATGTGCTGGATGAGGCGTCTGGGGTGGATACGGGGGCGGATGAGAGCCTGGGGTATTAGCGGCGGTGGGACGGCTGGGAGGCATGGGAGGCATGGGACCTGTGGGAGAGGTCTGTCGGACGGGCGGCCGGGCCGCGCTGGCGCTGTAGAGGAACGAGAGGGAGTCCATGCTGAAAGTCTGGGCTGCGTTTTTGTCTGTTTGGCCGCTGGGTCTTGCGCTGGCCGGGC
Source organism: uncultured Planctomycetota bacterium (assembly GCA_964470775.1). Taxonomy (GTDB): domain Bacteria; phylum Planctomycetota; class Brocadiia; order CAIUPP01; family CAYYEE01; genus CAYYEE01. The sequence goes on from CAYYEE010000423.1 coordinate 4,300, forward strand.
CGATGGCGATTGTCGAGAAGGGGCAGGCGAAAGCGGTCATCGTGACGCCGGACAAGCCTTTGCGCGCCGTGGCTTACGCGGCCGAGGAGCTGCAAAAGCACGTGGAGATGGTGTCGGGCGCGCGGCTGGAGATCGCGGCGGAGTCGGCGGTTCCGGCGGGG
>CAYYEE010000424.1:0-4456 GCA_964470775.1 uncultured Planctomycetota bacterium
ATTTGCCGGAAGCCAGACACATGTACTCAGCAAACCCTGCCGGCGGACGATTCGAGCTCGTCAGCCCCATGGCTCCAGCCGGCGACCAGCCCCAGGCCATCGAACGCCTCTCGTCCGCCCTGGCCGCGGGCGAAAAATGGCAGACGCTCCTCGGCGTCACCGGATCGGGCAAGACTTTTACCATGGCCCACGTCATTGCCCGGCTCAACCGCCCCACCTTGGTCATGAGCCACAACAAGACGCTGGCGGCGCAGCTCTACAGCGAATTTCGCGAGTTCTTCCCTCATAACGCCGTGGGCTACTTTGTCAGCTACTACGACTATTACCAGCCCGAAGCGTACATTCCCCAGCGCGACATCTACATCGAGAAGGACTCCTCGATCAACGAGGACATTGACCGGCTGCGCCTGGCCGCGACCTGCAACCTCATGACGCGGCGCGACGTCATCATCGTGGCCAGCGTGTCGTGCATCTACGGCCTCGGCTCGCCGGACGACTACAAAATGATGTACATCCACCTGAAACGCGGCCAGGCCATGACCCGCGCCGACCTGCTGCGCCGGCTGGTGGACGTGCAGTACGAGCGGTCCGACACCGACTTCACACGCGGCCGCATCCGCGTGCGCGGGGACGTCATCGAGTTGCGCACGACCTACGAAGACCTGGCCTGGCGCGTCGAGTTCTTTGGCGATGAGATTGACCGCCTGGCGCAGGTGGACCCCCTAACCGGCGACGTCATCGAGGAGAAGGACGAGGCCCTCATCTTCCCGGCCAAGCACTTCGTCATGCCCGAAAGCCGCATCGCCCCTGGCATCGCGACCGTGGAGCAGCAACTGGAGGAGCGGCTCCAAGAACTGCGCGCCATGGGCAAGCTGCTCGAAGCCCAACGCCTGGAAGCGCGCACCCGATACGACATGGAACTGCTCAAGGAAGTCGGCTACTGTCCAGGCATCGAAAACTACAGCCAGCCCCTCTCCGGCCGCCCGCGCGGCAGCCGTCCCTACACACTCATCGACTACTTCCCGCCCGACTTCCTCATGATCGTGGACGAATCGCACGTCTCCATTCCCCAAATCCGCGGCATGTACGGCAACGACCGCACGCGTAAACTGACCCTGATCGAGCACGGCTTCCGCCTGCCATCGGCCCTGGACAACCGGCCCATGAGCTTCGAAGAGTGGGAGGCCTCCGTCAAACAAGTCGTGTTCGTATCCGCCACGCCGGGCGAGTACGAGCTCAAGAAATGCGGCGGAGTGGTCGTCGAACAAGTCATCCGCCCCACGGGCCTGCTTGATCCGGTCATCCACGTCCGCCCCGCCCGCGACCAGGTCAACGATATGATGGCCGAGGCGCGCAAACGCATCGCCGCCGGCGAACGCGTCCTCGTCACCACGCTAACGAAGCGCATGGCCGAAGACCTCAGCGCCTTCCTGGTCGAAGAAGGCATCCGCGTCACCTATCTGCACAGCGAGATCGAGACCATTGACCGCGTGGAAGTCCTCAACAAGCTCCGCAGAGGCGAGTTCGACGTCGTGGTCGGCATCAACCTGCTGCGCGAAGGTCTGGACCTGCCCGAGGTCTCCCTGGTCTGCATCCTGGATGCGGACAAGGAGGGCTTTCTCCGGTCGGCGACGTCGCTCATCCAGACCATCGGCCGCACCGCGCGCAACGTCAACGCCGAGGTTATTCTCTACGCCGACCACGTCACCGACTCCATGCGCCAGGCCATAGACGAAACCCGCCGGCGCCGCGAGTTGCAGGAAGCCTACAATCGCAAGCACAACATCAAACCCGAGACCATCCGCAAGGCCATCCGCGCCGGCATCGAGGCCGAAATCGCCGCTTCCGACATCGCACGCGCCATGGTGGGCGAGAGCGAAGCCGAGTACGTCACCAAGGAGATGATCGCCGACCTGGAAGCCGAGATGCGTTCCGCCGCCGAAAGACTCGACTTCGAAACCGCCGCCCATATCCGAGACCGCATCATCGCCCTGCAGGGCGAAGCCAGCATCTCCGTCAAAGCGTGGGAACCCCGCCGCCCGCGCAGAGGCAAGCGGCGCGGCAGGTGAGCCCCGCCGCCAGAGCCCCCGCCAACGCGAAGACACCCACAAAACGCCACACCTCGTTTCCACGCCGCTCGCCGACCCCCAGCCTCCGCCCAACCCCCGACCCCCGAGTCCAAGAGCCCCCATTGCCCTCGAAAACCATTTGACATCCTCCGCGCTAACTGGTATGATAAGCAAATGTATGGGCGATTAGCTCAGTTGGCTAGAGCGCCTGCCTTACAAGCAGGAGGTCACTGGTTCGACCCCGGTATCGCCCACGCAAAACAAGGTGGGCCCGTAGCTCAATTGGTTAGAGTACCAGACTGTCGATCTGGAAGTTGCGGGTTCGAGTCCCGTCGGGCTCGCCATGATTGCGAAGGGCTGGAAGCGCCAGAAACAGGTGTTTCCAGCCCTTTTTCGTTTAAAGCGGCCCACCCCTGATTGCGCCCCAAGATTCTAGATTCTTTCACCTTTTTTCCGTCTTTACCGGCCTTCGCCGGCACACAAAGGGGGTAGACAGTCTCGTCTGTCCCCGTGGCACTCAGCGCGGTCCCCGTCCCGGCCCATCCACGTTTCCCCGCCCCGCCGACACCCACGCCCCCCCTAAAAACAAGCACAGCGCAAACGCCTCCCGCGCTCCGGGCGTTTGCCATGTGTCTGGCCGAGGGTTACAATGGAAATCTATAACAACCGCCCGGGTTGAGACTGGGTTGGCGCTTGCGGCGGCTTGGCGTTCTTCCATTGGTAAGCGAGCGAGTAACATGGCTCGAGAAGTGGTTTTCCGCGGCGGGAGAGTGGTGACGCCGCAAGGCGTTGTGGCTGGTGACGTGGTCGTGCGAGACGGTGTAGTGGCGCAAATAGGTCCCAGAGCCGCGGCGCCGGGCGCGCAGGTCGTGGACGCGACGGGCTGCTACGTGTGCCCGGGCTTTGTGAGCATGCACGTGCACGGGGGCGTTGGGTTCGACCTGACGGCTGGCTTGTTCGATCCCAAGACGCGCGCGTTTGACGGATCGCAGGGGCGCTACGTGGAGTACCTGCCCAAGGTGGCGGCGTACTTCGCGGCCCAGGGCGTGACGTGGGCGCTGCTGGCCACGGTGGCCAGCTCCGAAGAACGGCTGAAGCTGGCGTTGGGCTGGATGGCGGATTATGCGGAGAGCGCGGCCAATGGTCGCGACGGCGCGTTCCTGGACGGCGTGTTCCTGGAAGGATCGTTCATCAAGAACCCGGCTTTCTCCGGCGCGCAGAACCCTGATTTCTTCTTTGAGCCGGCGGTGGAGCTTTTTGACCGGCTGAACGCGGCCGGCCGCGGCCGCATCCGCTACGCGCTGATCGCGCCGGAGTGGGGGGCGAGCGCGGTGAAGACGGCGCGCGAGCTGGCGCGGCGCGGGGTGACGACGGGCGCGGGCCACACGGCCTGCACGGCGGACGAGTACCGGGCGGCCGTAGCCGCGGGGATGCGCGTGGCGGTGCACCTGACCAACGGCCCCACGGGCACTTCCACCAAACCCTTCAACGGCGGCGGCGCGTTGGAGGCGGCTTTGACCTGCGACGAAGTGTTCGCCGAGCAGATCATGGACGGGTGGCACATCTACCCCGGCTACGTGATGGACATCATCCGGCGCAAGGGGCCGGACAGGGTGTGCCTGATTACGGACGCGATGTTCGCGGCGGACGCGGAGGGAATCAGCGATTTTGAGGTGCAAGGGGTGCAGGGCGCGTTGAGCGAGACAGGCGACTACCTGAAGGTGGTGGGCAAACACAACACGCTGTTCGGCAGCGTGCTGACGATGAACAAGGGCGTGGCGAACGCGCTGAGCTGGTTGACGGGCGGGACGGCCGGCGTCTGGACGGAGAGGCACGAGCCCCTGGCGTTCGACGAGGCGCTGGTTCGCGCGGTGAAGTTCGCTGCGACGAACCCGGCGCGGGCGCTGAACATCTACGCCCCGTCGCCGAGCCGGCCGCTGGCCGAGTGCGCGGGCGCGTTGGAGCCTGGCAAGCGGGCGGACGTGGTAACGCTGAAGGTCGAGGGCAAGCCGGGGGCGTACTCGGTGACGGTCAAGGACGTGTTCGTCAAGGGCGCGCGCGTCCGTTAGGGGCGCGGGCATGGCGGGAGGATTGGGCGCAGACATGCCGCTTCAGCCGCCTCGTTTCAGCTGGATCATTGAAGGCGCCTTGGCGGGTATGGCGTGGCCGGACCACCTCCACGAGAACCTTGAGTTCCTCAAACAGAACAACGTGGGCGTAGTGGTGACACTGGCCGAGGACACGCCGGACGTGGAGGAGTTGAAGCGCCAGGGGATGGAGCACTTCCACCTGCCGACGCCGGATTTCACGCCGCCGGATCCTGACCAGGTGTCGCTGTTTGTGGAGATTGTGGACGCGGCGCGGGCCAAGGGCAAGGCCGTGGCGGT
>CAYYEE010000425.1:0-4452 GCA_964470775.1 uncultured Planctomycetota bacterium
CGCGCCTGGCCGACATTACCGCGCGGCACAACAACCTGTGGTCGGCGGAGGCGGAGGCGTATCTGCTGGCGAACGCGCCGGAGTACAAGGCGGAGTAAGCGGCGGCTTGGCAAGCATAGGACGCATGGGTCCTATGGAAAGCAAGACCGGCGCGGCGAACCCAATCGCCGCGCCGGTTTCGTTTTCGACATAGCGCAGATCAGCGTTGCGCCGGCTTCTCAACAGGCAAGAAGCGGATCGAGCGCTTACAGCCCGCAACAAGGCCCTGCCTTGCGGTCACTTTCCGGATCGCCGCCCCTCCTCCGGCGGCGTCTCCAGGGTCGGGCGCATAGAGAGCGTCCAACACCTGGGGCGGACGTGCGAAGCCGTCACAACTCCACAATCTTCATGAACCGCTGCGACAGCTTCTCCACGCCGCCCTTCTTGACGCGGACGCCGTTTTCCCAGCGAAGGCCAAAATCCTTGTCCTGGAAAAAGGTGTCCACCTGGAAGGTCATGTTCTCGGCCAGGTCATACGTGGAGGTGGACTCCATCCACGGCCGCTCGACTTCCATCATGCCGATGCCGTGGCAGGGGCCGTAGAGCATGTACTTGCGAAAGCCGGATTTGGTGACGAAGTCCTCGTACTCAGTGACCACCTGCGCCGCGGGCTTGCCGGCCTTCATCAACTCCATGGTCTTGAGGTGCGCCACCAGGCCGAACTCCACCAGCCGCTTCTTGCGCTCGGGCAGCTTGCCAAAGGAGACGGGCAGGCCCACGCTGGACGAGTAGCCGCCCACGCGCGCCCCGATGTTGATCTGGATGACTTCGTTCTTGCGAATCTTGTTGTGCGTCGGCCGCGAGATGGCGTTGTTCGTGGCTTTGCCGCAGAAGCAGTAGAGGGCGTGGCCTTCGTACTCGCCGCCGTGCTTGTAGATTTCGCGCTGGGCGATGCCGATGACCTGGAGCTCGGTCATGCCGGGCTTCATCTCGTTGAGGATCGCTTCCACGGCGATTTCGCTGATCTCGAAGGCCTTGCGCATAAGGCGCAGTTCCATGGGGCTCTTGATGACGCGCAGGCTGACCAGCGTCTCGTCGGCCTTGACCAGCTTTACGCCGGGGAGGTCGGCCTGGAGCCGGTTGAAGACGGGAAGCGTCATGATGGAGTAGCCCACGAGGCCCAACTTCTTGAGCTTGGCTCCCCCCATCGCCATCCTGGCCACGTCCTTATAGCTGGCCACGGGGATGCCTGGGTACTCGGGCTCGGCGCTCTCGCGGTACTCGACCATCTTCACGATCTTCTTGATCTTGCTGCGGCCCTTGGCGTAGGTCTCGCTTTCGGGGCCGATGATAAGCACCGGGCTGCCCTTGGCCGGGACGAACACGCCGCCGGCCTCGAACGTGGGCCAATACTCGGAGAGATAGCGGACGTTGGCGAAGTCGGCTTCATTCGCGTGCACCAGCGCGGCGTCGAGGCCGGCCGCGCGGATATTGGCCTGAAAACGCTTGACGCGGTCCTGGTATTCCTTGTCAGCAATGCGGATCATCTCGCCTCTCCTCACGAAAAGTCATTCCACAAATGGAAACGCACGGTCCAATCGAAGAACGGGAGTTCGTCGTTGAGCACGATGCGGCACTGCCTCAGCTTGTCCTCGACCATCTCGGCGTCATACGCGATGCCGTAGCAGTGAATGTAGCCGATGCGGTTGTCGCGCGCCAATATCGGCAGGCTCCGCTCGGCGTTGGCGATCTCCCGGCGCACGAGTTCCTTGAGGCCCTCGATGCGCTTGACGAAGGCGGGCATGTCCAGCGGCCGGCGCCACAGCTCCTCGCGCGCGGTGTGGAAGCGCACCACGTTCTCGACGGTTGTCAGGTGGATCTCGATGGTCTCGCAGACGTCCAGTTCCATGCGCGCGCGCTCCGTCATCTTCGAGCCGACGGCGCGTTTGAGCTTGGCCACGGCCGAAGCCCAGCGCTTCCTGCAGCGGCCGATCAGCTTCAGATAACGTGGCGCGCCGTAGGGCATGGCCATCATCGCCTCGCACACATAGCGCGGCTTGGCGTTGCGGATCATCTCCTGCAACGCCTCGTCCTTGACGCCCTCAAAGACGTCGCCGCGCAGTTCGCGGAACCTGGGCGAGAGGCCGTAGGTGTTCTGGGGGTTGAAGATCATGGGGTGGGCGGGGCCGTAGTGCATGGGGCCGCGCAGGTAGAACTCGCGCTCGCCCGCGGTCATGGCGGAGTAGGGATAGTCGTCCCAGGCGTCGCTCATCTCCTGCCACGCCTGGACGGCCATGCCGGCGCGGCGTCCGTCCAGCCCAAGATCGCGCCGCGCCATCACGCCGAGCAACTCCTCCGCTGTCCGGTCCGGCCGCCACACCGCCTGGCACTGCATTTCCTCGGGCGGAGAGCCGTTCATGCCGTAGAAGCGCCACTGGCCCATGAACCCGGCGACGCCGGTCTTGGCCATCTCGTCATAACGCCGGCGCCAGCGCGCGTGGACGGGCAGATAGGGCAGGAAGAAGACGTCGGGGGTGGTGTTGGTCTCGATTTTGGCGAGGATGGGCCGGCCCATCTCCGCGGCCTTGGCGGCCTGGGCCGCGAAGTACGGGGTGGGGCCGACGCTGCTGATGTTGTAGTCATAGAGCACGGCGCCGGAGTCGTTGCAGGGCGTGGGATCGTTCGTGTCGAAGTTGCTCATGACCAGCACGTCGTCGCTGAGACGGCTCATCCACTCCAGTTGCGACCGGTCCTTGCCCGACCAGGTGAAGGCGCTGTAAGGGTGCGCCCACACAGGCCTGTGGCGGCCGGCGCCGCGGATGGCCGCTCCGATGCGGTTGCTGAACTCGGCCACCGCGGCGGAGGGGTCTTTGCCGGCGCAATGGGGGCAGCTTGTCGCCGCGTCTCCACGCCGGTAAGGGCGCGAGAAGCAGTGCATGAACCCCTCGCCGCCGACGCAGAAGACCGCGCCCGCAAGGCCCGGCGACGCGAGGAACAGGTTCCGCAGAGCCTCCTCGTAGCAGCGCATGGCCCGCTCTGATCCGCCGCAGAGGAGGCGCCGCACGGGGATGCCTTCGTGAACGCGATGAGGCGCGCCGCGCAACGAGGGGTCGGCCGCAAAGACCGGATGATCCTCAGGCAGCGGCGGGTAGTTGTTGATGACGAGATAGAAGTCGATGCCGTGGCTCGCGAGGCGGTCCGTGACGGCGTTGAGCCGGCGCGTCTTTTCGTCGAAGTCGGGCGAGTTGAGCTGGGGCAGCGTGTCGTTGCGGCAGTAGTCCCACAGGCTGACATAGGCATGGATGCCGTTGGCGCCGTAGTGGGACATGAGCGAGAGGTAGTCGTCGCCATACTGGCTCAGGTCTCCGGCGTCCTGATAGGCGGCGATGAAGATGCTGTTGGTCATGCGCGGGGTGAAGCGCGGACGCAACGAACGCTTTTCGCGCCGCAACCACGGGGCGCCGCGATCCGCCATGAGGCGCTCGATGTAGTGGGTGGCGTGGAGCAGGCCGCGCTCATGGCGCGCCGCCACATCCACGCCCTTCTCGGACACGTCGAGGTCGAACGCTTCGACGTTCGAGTCGAGCGGGTTGGGCGCCAGGGGGTCGCCGGCCAGCCGAAGTCTCACGAAGCCCTACCCCCCTCCCCACTGCGTCGGCGCGAGCGGCGCCTCCATGCACTCCTCGCAGAAGCGGCGGAAGTCGGCGGCCGCGCGCTCCATCAGGCGAGTTCGGGGCGCCTCGATCACGAGGCCGGCGCCTGGCTTCAACTCGACCTCTTCGCTCGTGGGCCCGCCCTTGGCGAACCGGCGATAGCGAAAGTGCTCGCCGTCAATGAACCGGCGCATTGATTCCGTCCGAGCCGCGAAGTTCGCGCTGCTCACGCCTTGCTCCTTTCCAAATGACGATTCTGCGCAAACGCCGCGTATTCTGACACATCACCCTCTACCGGGCAACCGGCGCACCGGCCGCCGGCGACGCCTTCTCTCTTGGCTCGTCCTTCGCTACAATGGCCCGGCCGACTTGCGCGCTGCTCTAGCGAGAGAGACCCATGGCCCAGCCTCCGAAACCGGCCGCTCGCCGCGGCCCCGGCCTGTTTGGCGGGCTGTGGCTCCTCGTTCGCGGCGCGGCGCTTCTCATCTCTTCGCCCGGCCTGTGGCGCTGGATCGCGGCGCCCATCCTGATGACGATCGTCATCCTGGGCGCGGCCGCGTGGGGGGTCAATTCCTGGCTGCTGGGGTGGGTGGAGGCGTGGCTGAATCCGCGCCAGAGCACGATGGGCGCGGTGTTCTACTGGCCGCTGGCCGTGATTGCGTGGGCGTTGTCGCTGGCGGCGGCTTATCTGGTCTTCGCCACGCTGCGCCAGGTGTTCGCGTCGCCGTTCAACGACCGGCTGGCGCTTGCCGTGGAGAAGGTTCAGCGCGAGCGGCTGGCGGGCGCCTGCGCGCCTGTGCGGGGCGAGGCCGCGGGCGAG
>CAYYEE010000426.1:0-4444 GCA_964470775.1 uncultured Planctomycetota bacterium
GGACCTGCGCGCTGTGTCTCCGGGGCGGCGGCATGTTATTCTGTTGTCATCCCGCATGGGAGTGTGGGAAGCGGATGGAGGGTTACGGCGCGGACGCGCTTGGTGTTCTGTTGGGAGAGCGGTGGTGATGAGGAGACTAGTGGCGCTGGCGGTGGCTCTGGCTGTGACGGGCTTGGCGTTGGCGGACGCGCAGGTGGCGCCGATTTTTGGCGACAACATGGTCTTGCAGCGCGACATCAAGGTCCCGGTGTGGGGCACGGCGGAACCCGGCGAGAAGGTGACGGTGTCCGTGGCCGGCCAGACCGCTCAGGCCACGGCCGGGCCGGACAAGGCGTGGCGCGTGGACTTGCCGGCGCTGAAGGCGGGCGGGCCTTTTGAGATGACCGTGGCCGGGGCGAATACGGTGACCTTCAAGAACGTGCTGGTGGGCGAGGTGTGGATCTGCTCGGGCCAGTCGAATATGGCGATGGCGTTGCGGTCGTGCCTGACCGGCGCCAAGGACGCGGAGGAGGCGAAGGATCCTGAGATGCGTCTCTTTACGGTGGGGCGCGCGCCGAGCGTGACGCCGACGACCGCGATGAGCGGCCGCTGGCAGGTGTGCGCGCCGGACACGGCGGGCGGGTTCAGCGCCGTGGCGTTCTATTTCGGCCGCGAACTGCGCAAGACGCTCAAGGTTCCCGTGGGCTTGATCAACACTTCGTGGGGCGGCACGCCCGCCGAGGCGTGGACGAGCCAGCCGGCGCTGGCGGCCAAGGCGGAGTTCAAGCCTCTCTTGGACGCGTGGGAGAAGCGGCTCGCCGACTACCCCGCCGCGATGGAGAAGCACAAGGCGGCCCTGGAGGCGCACAAGAAGGAAGTGGAGAAGGCCAAGGCGGAAGGCAAGCGGCCGCCCAGAGAGCCCCGTCCGCCCGCCGGCCCCAACGCGCCCACCCGGCCCTGCAACCTTTTCAACGGCATGATCAACCCCCTTATCCCCTTTGCCATCCGCGGCGCTATCTGGTACCAGGGCGAGGCGAACGCGGGCAACGGCCGGCTCTATCGCACGCTGCTGCCCACGATGATCAACGACTGGCGCGCGCGTTGGGGCCAGGGCGACTTCCCGTTTCTCATCGTGCAGTTGCCGGATTTCATGGCGCCGGTCAAGGAGCCTGTGCAGGCCGCGGGCTGGCCGGAACTGCGCGAGGCGCAGATGATGGCGCTGAGCCTGCCCAACACGGGCATGGCTGTGACGCTGGGCCTGGGCGAGGAGAAGGACATCCATCCCAAGAACAAGCAGCCCGTGGGCGAGCGGCTGGCGCTGGCCGCGCGGGCCGTGGCCTATGGGGAGAAAATTGTGAGCTGCGGGCCGCTCTACAAGTCCGTCAAGTTTGAGGGCGGCAAGGCGCGGATCAGCTTCGACTGCGTGGGCGGCGGGCTTGTGGCCAAGGACGGGGAGTTGAAGGGCTTCGCCGTGGCCGGCAAGGACGGCAAGTTCGCGGCCGCCCAGGCCAAGATAGACGGCGCCGACGTGGTGGTCTGGAGCGACGAGGTGAAGGAGCCGGCGGCTGTGCGCTACGCGTGGGCCAACAACCCGGTGTGGAGCTTGATGAATAAGGAAGGTCTGCCCGCTTCGCCGTTCCGGACGGATCGCGACGCGGCGAAGTGAGCGGGGTCTGACAGATCAGCTGGGCGCGGCCCAGTGCGGCGAAGCTGGGCCGCGCCCTCTGCGCCGAATGAAAGGGTCTGGGCGCGCCCCAGGGCACGCGCGGGGCGCTCCGGGTGGAGAACGCATGACGAATCAGATGCGGCGTGAGAGAGACGTGGTCCGCGAGCTGGCGCGGCAGGTGGCGGAGATTGCGAACAGCGCGGAGAACGCGGCGGCCGAGCGCCGCTGGCGCGATACGAACGCGCTGCGCAAGCCGGACCGGCCGCCGGTGTGGCGCCGCTCCGTGGCGGCGTGAGACGAGCTTCTGCCGCCGGGGTCTCTGGTCTGCGAGGACCCGTGGCTCAAGGGCGTGGAGCGATCGTTCCGCCAGGCGCTTATCAAGCGCGACATTGGCGACGACGACATCTTTCCTCGCCGCTTTGGGGTGAATGCGGTCTTTGATGTGGAACCGCGCAACGTGTGGGGCGTGGACGTGGCGCGCACCAAGCCCGCGGAAGAGGGCGGCGCCTGGGCCTATGATCCGCCGCTCAAGACCGAGGCTGACTTCGACCGGCTGCGGTTCCCTGTCATTCGGTACAACGCGGAAGCGACGCAGCGGGCCATGGACCGCGCGCACGAGGTCCTGGGCGACATCCTGCCCGTGGAGCGCGTGTGCCCGCCGCCTGTGCCTGGGGCATGCCATCCGACGCTGGGGCACGTGGCCGCGGATTTGCTCGGGCTGGAACAGATGATGATGGACCTGGTGATGGCGCCGGAGCTGGCGCACCGGTTGATGGCGCATGTTCGCGATGGCGCCTTGCGGGCGCTGGACCAGCTCGAGGCGAGCGGGGTTATGACGCCCAACGCGAACGGCCCCATGTACTGCTTCGACCCCATTGGCCCGGCCGGTCCGGTGACGGCGAAGAACTGCGTGTGCGCGGCCAACAGCCAGGAGTTCGACCAGGTGTCGCCGGCCATGTGGGAGGAGTTCTGCCTGCAGTACCAGAAGCCGATCTTCGCGCGTTACGGGCTGGCGGCCTATGGCTGCTGCGAGAACCTGACGCACAAGATCTCCGGCGTGCTGTCCATCCCCAACCTGCGCATCTTTGTGTGCAGCGCGTGGACGAACTTGGACACGGTGCTGGAGAAGGTGGGGCCGCAGTATGTCATTATGTGGCGCCAGAAGGCCAGCGACGTCGTCTTCCCCCATAGCGTCCGCGAGCTGAAGCGCCAGCTCGACGAGGGCGTGGACAAGCTGAAGGGCCGGCGGTTTCAGATTGTGCTGCGCGAGTTGCAGACGCTGGCCGGCCACCCGGACCGGCTGCACGTGTGGACGCGGCTGGCCAAGGAGGCGGCGGCGCGCAACGCGTAGCCAGGAAAAACGAAACGGACCTGAATCAGGCGTCGCCCTCGCTGCGCCGATACGGCCCACCGCCAGGGGCAGCGATACGCCGGTCCAGGTCCGTTTCTCTCGCCGGCCGGAGTTCTCTGGGCTTGAAAACCGTCCGCGGCTGTCGACCAGAGGCCCTAAGCCTTTCTGCGTCCGCCGCTCTCACAAGGCGATGCGCGGCATAACCGCCTTCGTCCAATCGGGCCGCGCTCGCAGAGCCCTTGCTTCCGGCCGTAGAGTCTAATACCCTACGATGCGAGACGTGTCAAGTCACATCGGAAGATTGTCATAACGGATTGTGGCGCAGGGGAATAGAAGCGGTGGGAAGCATGGGAGTCGTTGCACGGGAACATGCGGGGGCGGGGGTCTCCCAGGAGTTGGTGGGCCGCGGCGACTGCTGTCACTTGGCGCCACGTCGCGACTGCGTCCTGGCGCTTTTGCGTAGCGGCGAACATCAGCGGCTGACGAGGGTCTCTGCCCACCGGACGCATTGCGCGACAAGCGAGAGGATGGCGTCGGGCCGGAGGTCGCCGAGGTCGGTTTCTGGTTCGTCCTCATAGCGCCAGAGCGCGCCAAAAGGCGTGAGCCGGGGCAGGTCCTCTGGCGAGGGGGGCAGGGCTTGGCCGCGCGTCCTGAGCAGTTTGATCAGCGTCTCGATGTCATGCGTGAACGGGTACTCGATCTGGCCCTGCGCCAGCGCGGCTTTGAGCGCCTTTTCAACCGCCTGTTGGGCATGGAAACCAAACACCCAAGGAGGCGCCGCTTCGTCGTCGGCGAGGCGCTGGAGGACGTGGAGGTCTCCTTGGGCCTTTCGCAGCAGGACACGCGCCTGTTCAGCCCACGCTTTCATAGAGCTTTCCTGTTCTGCTTGCGGCATGGGCCAGGGTGTTGGGCGTGTCTTTCCAGTGCTCAAAGCGGTCGCGGCTCATCACAACGACGTCCACGGGGATCAGGTAGGGGGCGAGGACAGCCTCAACGGCTTTGCGGAGCCGGAACATCTCCGCGATTCGGTTTGGGGTTCCTGGCTCCACGACAAGGAGGTCCAGGTCGCTGTGGGGGCGGGCGTTGCCTTGGGCATAGGAGCCAAAGAGGAACACGGCCGACCCAGGGGCGGTGGCGAGAAGAGTCCCGATGACTTTGCGGATGACCGCGTCATCTACCATTATTGACGGCCTCCTACGAACCAGGCGTTGCTGGACGTTCTCGCGCGTCAGACAAACGTAACCTGTCTTCCGCGTTTCGTCAAGGATGCCCGACGTCCGACGTCCTTCATGCCGCGACCAAGCCCCGCCGACTGGTGATTGGTTGCGGAAATTGGCGCGCCAATTACCCCAACTAATCGCAGGCAACCGGTGACGCGAACTCGCATCAAGCCAGCAGGTTGTGTCAGAAGCGCTTGCTTGCGGAAATGTGCGGCTATTTCCGCAAGC
>CAYYEE010000427.1:0-4417 GCA_964470775.1 uncultured Planctomycetota bacterium
GGAAAGGGATGGAAAGGACGGCAACGGCGGGCGGCGAGGATGGGGGGCATCTTGATTTTGGGGGGGCGAGAGGGGAAGATAGGTGTATTCAGAGTGGCAGGATCCGCCGCCGGGTGGCGCCTGCCGCTTGCGTGATGGGGAGAGGCGGCCATGATCTGGATTGACTATGTTTTCATCGCGATTTTGCTGGTTGGGCTGGTGTTCGGGTTGTTCACGAGCGTGGCGTTGCAGGTAATTAATCTGATCAGCGTGCTGGCGGGGCTGGTGGCGGCGGGGCTGGTGAGGGGGGATCTGGCGGATTGGCTGTGTTCGAAGATTCAGTGGCTGGGCGAGCACCCGGCGGTGACGCATCGGGCGGTGTATATCGTGATCTTTCTGGGGGTTGTGGGGGTGGCGCAGTTGGTGGGGCATTTGGCGCGCAAGCTGATGAAGGCGAGCGACCGGGCGCTGGCGGCGGTGATCGGGCTGGTGGCGGCGCTTTTCCTTTGCGTGGCGATTCCGGCGCTGATGATTCCGGCGCAGGGGGAGCGGGAGGAGGAGTTGATGAAGCGCAGCGTCCTGATGCCCTATCTGGCGCGCGGAGTGGAGAGGACGCAGGGGTTCTTGAAGCCGGAGACGCGTGAGCGCATCAAGGAGTTTGCGCGGCAGTTGTGGGAGCAGACGGGCGAGGCGGCGCAGCAGAAGCTGGGCGTGGGGAAGGCGGGGCAGGAGAAGACGGGCGGGGCCGAGGCGGCTCCGGCGCCGGTGAAGGGAGAGGAAAAGGCGAAGTGAGAGGGCCGGGCTCTGCCCGGACAAGGGATTTGTTTCCGGAGCGGCGGGAGCGGGCAGGGCTATGCGCATTGTTCACGTGATTACGCGGCTGATTCTGGGCGGGGCGCAGGAGAACACGCTGCTGACCGTGGAGGGGCAACAGCGGCTGAAGGATTGTAAGGTGAAGCTGGTGGCTGGGCCGCCGGAGGGGCCGGAGGGGGATTTGCTGCGGCGGGCGCGGGCGAACGGGGTGGACTTGGTTCTGATGCCGGACCTGTGCCGGGAGCTGTCGCCGTGGCAGGATTGGAAGGCGCTGCGGGCGCTGCGGCGGATGTTCCGGGAGGAGCGGCCGGATGTGGTGCACACGCACAGTTCGAAGGCGGGGGTGATTGGGCGTTTGGCGGCGCGCAAAGAGGGCGTGCCGGCGATTGTGCACACGATTCACGGGTTGCCGTTCCACGCTTATCAGAGCAAGCTGGCTCATGCGTTTTACGTGTGGGCGGAGAGGCGGGCGGCGCGGTGGTGCGACCGGATTCTGTGCGTGGCGAACGCGATGACGGATCAGGCGGTGGCGGCGGGGGTGGCGCCGCGGGAGATGTTCAAGACGGTGTACAGCGGGATGGAAGTGGACCCGTTTGTGAGTGACCTGGGGGCGCGGGGGCGGGTGCGAAGGGAGTTGGGGCTGGGGGACGATGATATCGTGGTTGGGAAGATTGCGCGGCTATACCACTTGAAGGGCCATGAGGATGTGTTGCGGGCTGGGGCTGGGCTGGCGAAGGAGATTCCCAATCTGAAGTTTCTGTTCTTGCACGGGGGGATTCTGAAGGATCAGCTTGCGAAGCTGGCGGAGGAGCTGGGGCTGGGCGGGCGGGTGGTGTTCGGCGGGATCGTGGACCCGGCGCGGATTCCGGAGATGTATGAGGCGATGGACTTGGTGGTTCATGCGTCATTTCGGGAGGGGCTGGCGCGGGTGTTGCCGCAGGCGCTGTTGAGCGGCGTGCCGGTGGTGTCTTATGACGTGGACGGGGCCAAGGAGGTGGTGATTCCTGGGGAGACGGGCTGGCTTGTGGCGCCGGGGGATATCGAGGGGCTGGGCCGGGCGATGGCGGAGGCGCTGCGGGATCTGCCGCGGGCGCGGGACATGGCGCTGGAGGGGCGGAGGCGGTTCGCGGATCAGTTCCGGGCGGAGACGATGGTGCGGGAGATTACGCAGGTGTACCGGGAGGTGTTGGCCGCCAAGCAGGGGGCAGCCTGAGAGCGCGTCGGACAGGCCGGACACGTCCGACATGTCCGGCCTGCCCGATGGTCTTGAGCGTGGGGGCTACTCGCCGGGCTTGGGCGACGGCGCCGACTTGGGGCCTGTGGGCTTGGGGGGATTGGCGGCGATCCAGGCGCGGGCCTTGGCGACATCCTCCGGCGAAATGGGCTTGAGCAACTCGCGCGGGGGCATGGCCATGTAGAACGGGCTGCCCCACTCGGCGCGGCCGAGGGCGGCGAGGGGGTGGTCGAAGGGGATCTGGCCGCGGAGCTGGCGGCGGAGGAAGACCGAGTGGAGGATGAGGGCGCCGCGGATGGTTTGGGGGGAGACGCTGGGGCCGTGGGGGGCGTCCTGGGTAAAGACCCATGAGCCGGCGGTCCAGTCGAAGCTCTCGACGAGGGGTAGGGGGCGGAGGCGGTTGGCGACAGGATCGTTGGTTAGTTCGCCCGCGCCTTCGGACGCCTTCAGCAGCGCTTCGGCGTTTTCCTTGGAGGGGACATAGGGCTTGACGGGCTTGTCGAGGCGCTCGATCTCGCGCAGCAGGGCGGAGTAGCCGCCTTCGGAGACCTGGCGGGGGTCGGCGGGGAGGCGCTTGCGCTTCTCGTAGCGGAAGGGTTGGCCGGTGGCGGGGTCGTAGTAGTCGTGCCAGCCCCACTTGGTCTTCTCTTTGTTGGTGAAGGTGCGGTTGTCCATCATCCAGCGATGCCACTTTTTGACGGGTTCGAGGTAGGCGGCGTCGCCGGTGAGGCGCCAGGCGCGGATGAGTTGTTTGGGCGCGGAGTCGATGCCTTCGGAGAGGGAGATGGCGGCGGGTTCGAAGTGGCGGGCCTCGATGGGGACGTTGTGTTCGTCGTATTGCTGGGCCCAGCCTTTGCCTTTGTCGTCGATGAAGGCGCTCTTGAGCCAGTCGGCGGCGCGCAGATAGCTGGCGAGAAAGCGGATTTCGCCGGTGCGGCGCCAGGCCATGAGCATGATCGTCATCTGGTCGGCGGTGGAGTCGTCGTTGATTTCGCCGGCGCGCTTGTACTGGGCTTGGGCCGCTTCGCCGCACTGGTTCTTGAGGTTGTAGTGGTGCGACCAAGAGCCGGTGTAGTTCTGGGCTTTGTATATGAACTCGACGGCTTTGTCGGCGGCGGCTTTGTACTCGGGTTTTCCGGTGATGGCGTGGAGGGCGTAGAAGAGACAGATGGGGTGGGACTGGACATGGTCTTCGATGGGGGCTTTTTCGTCGTCGTAGATGGCTTCGAACTCGCCGGTGTCGGGGTTGTGTCGGACCGCGTAGGGCCAGAAGCCCTGGGGGCGCTGGGTGCGGAGGAGGGTCTGGGCGCAACGCTCGGCGCCGTCGAGGTACTTCTTGTCGCCGAGGACGTGCCAGGCGGCGATGAGCTTGCAGGCGGCGCCAGCGCTGTTGCCGTCTTTGGAGCCGTTGAAGAAGCCGCGGGCGTAGGGGATGACGACTTTGGTGGAAAGGAAGCACATGTAGCTGGGCCAGGCCACGGAGAAGGCCCAGCCGCCGTTGGGACGTTGCGTGCGCAAGACCATATTGTAGTGGGTCCGGACGAGGGACTCCATCTTCTCGCCCATGGGGCTGCCCTTGAGATGGACGGCGGGTTCGACGTGGGCTTCGGGCGTGGCCATGGAGGGGAGGGCGGAGGGCAGGGCGCAGGCGTCCGGCGCCTGGCCGGGGGAGCGGCTGTCGACGACGAGGTTGTCAATGTCGCCGTCAAAGCCGCGCTGATTGGTGTAGCCGATCTTGGGGGGCGTGCCGACGAGGAGGCAGAGCCAATAGGCTTTGCGGAAGTTGATCTTGGCGGATTGGAGGGTGTTGTTGAGTCCGAGCCAGACTGTGCCGGAGGCGGCTTCCCAGCCGATGCGGAGGCGGTTCCAGTCGTCTGGCTTGAGACCGGCGGCGGGGATGCGCAGGGGGACGGCGTCCGGGTCGGCGATTTCGAGTCCGCTTTTGATGCTACAGAAGTTGGGGGCCATGCGGGCATCGTGGAAGTCGTAGACGGCGAGAGTGAGGGTGTTGTTGGCGTCTTTGATGACGGCAAGGCCTGTGCCTGGGGTCTTGTTTGGGGTGAGTCCGTCGCCGCTCTGGGGGACGAGGACGACGAGCCATGTGCGTTTGTCGTCGTTCCAGCGGCGCTGGCCTGAGCAGCGGACAAAGACGGAGAGCGTGCCGGCGTCGGGGGAAAGGTTGGCGCCGTCGATGATGAGGGCGGATTTTTCCCAGGCGAAACGGTCCTTTTGGGGGGAGAAGTCATCCTGTCCGCCGAAGCGGAGGGCTTTGCCGCCGCCTATGCCGCCATCAACGAATTTGACGTTGCCGGCGGCGGCGAAGGGGTTGGCTGCGCCCTGGCAGGCGTGGGGGCCTTGCTCAAAAGGGCAGACGAGGCGGAGGTTGGGCGG
>CAYYEE010000428.1:0-4398 GCA_964470775.1 uncultured Planctomycetota bacterium
GACACCGCGTCGGCGGGGACATGGCGCCTCAGCCCGCCAACGGCGGGATCGCAATGTGTCCCCGGAACAGACGCGACATTTTCAACAGGTTGCTAACGCCAGCAGCGCGCGGCCAGGCAAAAGGGCCATAAGGTTTGTCTGGCTGAACGGCAGATGCAACATTCAGCCCCTGCCCGCGCAACCCATCGTCCTCAAGGACGGCGGCCCATTCCGCCTGCCGTTCCGGTTCAAGGGGCCCGAAGGCGTCACGGTCTCGTCGAGCATGTTGATCCGCAACGCGCAGAAGCCCCAGATGGATTACAATCACTCCAAGGCCGCCAAGGCAAGCGCCGAGTGGCGGCAGATCGCTTTTGATTTCGACGCCCCGCCCGAAGCCACCCAGTTCTGCATCTACCTGCGCGTTAGCGGCGACGGCGTCCTCTTTGACGACGTGTCCCTGACGCGCGTGACGAAGTGACGGCCATGTGGAAGCCCGTGATGGCAACCCTGATAGCGGCGGCTGGGGCGTGGGCCGGGGATCAAGTCTTCCCGCTGGATTCCTCGCCCGCCGCGATCGAACGCCTGCGCAAGTCCACGAAGTTCATCCTCTCGCTCACGGATGAGCAAGTGAGAGACATGGTCCCCTCGGCCACGGGCGGCGTCTACTTCACAAGCTGCCCCAACTGCAAGTACGGCGCTGAGGAAGCCGGGTGCTTCAACGAGACTTGGGACCCCCGCCAGCCCAAACGCATCGTGTGCAAGGGCTGCGGCGAGGCGTACCCCGGCAACCCCAAGTACCGGGATGACAAGTTCATCGAGGTGGACGCGCCCGGCGGCAAGAAGCACCGCCTCCACTACTACGAGCGCGCGGACGGCTACCGCTTCTGGCTGCGCGCGCACGCGGATTACTGGGCGCGCGAGTATCTCGAAGCCCGCGCGGCCGAGCTGGGCGACCTCTACCGCCTCACCAACGACGAAAGCTGCGCCCGCCGCGCAGTCCTCATCCTCCACCGCTTCGCCGAGGTCTATCCCGGCTACGTCTACAAGTTCGACTATCCATTCAAGCAGAAGCTGTTCGTCCCCTACACGCAGAACCGCGTGCCTGGCGTGCCCGAGGACTACCGCACCTCGCGCTGGACGTGGTGGGGGTACATGGACATCTCGCTTGGGCTCGTGCGCGCGTATGACAGGGTCAAAGCGTGGCCGGGCTGGGATGGGTTTGCCGGGGGCAAGGGCCGGGCGCGCGTGGAGAACGACCTGTTCGTCCCCATGGTCTCCTTTGTGCTCGGCTACCCCGACGACGGCACGAACATGTCCATGACCCTTTGGCGCAGCGCCATCTGCGCGGGACGCGTCCTTGGCAAGCCGGAGTGGGTTCACGAGTGCGTGGCGCGGTTCGAACGCCTTATCGCCACCAAGTTCCTTTACGACGGCCACTGGATGGAGACGTGCGGGTCGTACGCTCAGCAGACGCAGGGCGGCTTGCAGGTGGTGATGGAAGCGGCCAAGGGGTACTCGGACCCGCCGGGCTACGCCCACCCCCAGACCAAACGCCGCTTCGATGACCTGGACCTGCGCGTTCTGGTCCCCGGTTACGACAGGGCCGAGGAAGCGATTGCCGCCACGCGGCTGCCCGACAACCGCCTGCTGCCGCTCAACGACACCTGGGCGGTCCACGGCAAGGTCTCCACGGCGCGGCGCGCCAAGCCGCGCGAACGCATGGAGCCGTATCTGCTGCCGGCCACGGGCGTGGCCGTGCTGGGCGGCGGCCAGGGCGAGAGTCAAGTTCACACCTGGCTCAACTACACCATGGGCCGCCATCACAAGCACTCCGACGCCCTCTCCATCGGCCTTTGGGCGCATGGACAGGAGCTGCTGAGCGACCTGGGCTACACGTGGAGCAACTACCGGCTGCACTGGGCCACGACCACCATGGCGCACAACACGGTGGTGGTCAACGGAGTGGACAGCGGACGGGACATCCAGCACACGCGCCACCGCCTGCGCGCCTTTCTGGCAAGCCCCGATCTCGAATTCCAACTCGCCAGCGCGGACGCCACCGAAGCCGCCTACCCAGGTGTGGCCTTGCTCTACCGCCGCACGCTTATCCTGCTGGGCGCCGGGTCGGGCCGGCCGGTCCTCGTGGATGTGTTCCAGGTCGAAGGCGGCAAGCAGCACGACTATCTGCTGCACGGCTGCCGCGACGCCGACTCCACCGTGACTGTCACGGGCGCGCCGCTTGCGCCCTTCGCGGGAACGCTGCTCAACCCTGGCATCGAGTTCCGTCTGCCACAGTCGTTTCAGCACCCCAACCCGCCCGGCTACGGGTTCGGCTTCATCCGCAACCTGCGCTCCGGCCCGGTTCGGGGCTGCGTGGCCGTGGATATGCGGCTCAAGGACAACCCGCGGACCGGCGTCCGCTCGCTTCTGGCCGACATGCCGGGCGCCACGCTCTTTGTGGGCGAAGCGCCCGACGTTCGCCGCGCGCGCGACATCAACGGGGACCTGGAAAAGACCCTGGCCCCCGCGGTGTGCGTCCGCCGCTCCGGCGCAGGACTGCGCAGCATCTTTGTGGCGGCGCACGAGGCCTTTGGCGATGGCCGGCCCGGATTGAAGGCCGTGAACGTGCGCCAGTCCTCCGGCGTCATCTGCGTCGAGATCGAACACGAGAGCGGCGAGAGAGACCTCGTTCTTGTGGCGCTGGGCAACCAGGCCTCAGCGTCCTTCCGCACGACGGCCGGACCCCTCAAGTTCTCCGGCGCCTTTGGCGCGGTCCGCGTCAGTGCCCAAAGCGAGGTCCTCGGCGCTTGGCTCGCGGGGGGCAAGTCGCTGTCTCTGGGCGCCGTGACGCTGGCCGGCCGCGAAGGCTGGCGCGGCCGCGTCACCGAATGGGCGCGCCTGGGCGTTCAGGGCCACTTTGACGTGAACCAGCGCATCGAGGCCGAGCGCACAGGCCCCTTTATTCTCAAGTTCGCCGATGGCTCCATCTGGCCGTTCAACATCGTGGCCATCGAGCCCATCTCCGGAGGCAGCAGGGTCCGCGTCCGCGAGACGCCCGCCTTCGAGATCGCCGGCGGCAAGACCAGGATCACCGCCTATCCTCAGCGCGAGTTCGCGGGGACCCGGCTGGAGTTCGAGATCATGGAGTTGGCCGCGTGGGATTGTTCAACTGGGAAAAAGTAACCGATCAGGCGGAATGGCAGGCAAGGGATTCCGCGGGCGAGTTCGTGTTCATGGATCATATGTGGATCCTGGGCGGATGGTTCTCGCCGCAGACGCCCAATCCGCGCGACGTGTGGAAGTCGGCCGACGGCAAGCATTGGACTCGCGTCGTGGAGACGGCGCCGTGGGAACACAGCGATCTGTCGGCCGTCATGGTATTCAGGGACAAAATGTGGGTGATGGGCGGCCGCAAGCTGCCAGGCGCCGCGAACAGCAACAAGGTCTGGTCGTCCACCGATGGCGCCCAATGGGTTCTGGAGACGGAAAGCGCCGCTTGGAGTCCGCGAGTGTCGTCCTCCTTTGCCGTGTTCAAGGATCGAATGTGGATTCTAGGGGGCACGGAGAACTTCTACGACCACAGCGACGCGATGGTGAAGAACGACGTGTGGTCCTCGGCCGATGGCAGGACGTGGGACCTCGTGACCCCGAACGCGGCCTGGCCGAAACGCGCGCACGCCCAGGCGATCGTGTTCGACAACAAGCTCTGGATCATGGGCGGGGGACTCTGGCATCCGCAGCACGCGGCCCGCAACGACGTGTGGTGTTCCGAAGACGGCGAACACTGGACCCAGGTGACGCCCGCCGCCGCGTGGAAGCCGCGCCTGTGGTTCTCGACGGTCGTGTACCGTGATCGGATGTGGCTGCTGGGCGGATGGTCCAAGGAGAACGGAAATTTCGCGGACGTCTGGGTTTCGGACGACGGCGCGAATTGGACAGAGATCAAGTGCGGCGTGATCTGGAAAGCCCGCCACGAACACTCATCGTTCGTGTTCCAGGACAGGATATGGGTGGCCGGCGGCCATGCGGACCCGGTGAACAGCGAAGTCTGGTCGCTCTGGGCGCCGCCGGATTGGCCTGGCGCAAGATGACGCGGCAGGCGGGGCCGGCCGCCTATCCCCCGCTGGCAAGTCGAACCAGACCGGCCGACATGGCGCAGCGCAGCCGGTCCATCAGTTCTGGCAGTTCGGGCAGAATGGGGCAATAGCGGCCATAGGCGGAGAGCGCGCTTGACGCGGGTTGCGTCTGAACGCGCCTGGCCAGCGAGCTGACGGCCGCGTCCATCTGGCCAGGAGGGAGGAACGCCTGGCGGATGAGCGCGGCGCCCAGCCCCAGGCCCGGCGCGGGAGCCACCCGGCCGACCTCCAATGCGCCGGCCACGCCTTGGCCCTCGATCCGCAGCTCGGCGGTCCACTCGTC
>CAYYEE010000429.1:0-4378 GCA_964470775.1 uncultured Planctomycetota bacterium
ACGATGTTGGCGCCTTTGAGGTTGACCTTGCGCTGGCGCGTTTCGCGCTGGAGCACCTGGACCACGAGGTCGGCGCCCTCGACGGGCGTGGCCAGCTTGTGGATGCGGCCGGCCTTGGGCTTTTCCAAGCGCTTCATGCGCATGACGCCTTCGCGCACCGTAGCCATCTGGGGCAGGGTGTTGGGGCAGACGATGGTGGCGATGATGTTGCCGCCAAAGGCAGGGCGGATCTGCAGGAGCAGATCCTTGTATTCGCCGGTGCTGTCCTTGTGATCGCCGATCTGGAGGTCGGTGCAGTCGGCGGTGAGGCCGGCTTTGAGTTCGGAGGCAATGCGCGGGGCCAGGTCGCGGCCGACGTGGGTGGCGCCATAGAGGACGATGCGCGGTTCAAGCTTGCGCAACGCGCCGCCCACGACCTTGGAGTAGGGCAGCGTGCGGTAGAGCGCGAGCTCGGGGTGGTCGGCGATGTAGACGTCGTCGCAGCCATAGGCGAACAGCTCGGCCGCCAGGCCGTCCACTCTGTGCCCGCAGAGAAGGGCGCCCAAGGGCGCGCCCAGGCGGTCGGCCAGCTCTCGGCCTTTGCTCACGAGCTCAAGCGAGACCTCGGCGAGCTTGTTGTCGCTTTGCTCGGCGAAAACCAGGACGGGCTTGCTCAAGTCAACTGCTCCTTTGGCGGGCGCTCCGGCCGGGAACGTCCGCGGGCCAGGGGAGGCGTCTCGGGCGCGCAAGGCGCCGGGCGCCGTCAACCGAGGATGTGGTCCTCAATGAGTTCGCGGACAAGCTGGCGCACGGCGCCCTCGTTGGGCTCGATGCGCTTGAGGTCTTTGCCCGCCAGCACGACGGATTCGATCTTCTTGACCTTGGTGGGCGAGCCGGCCGCGCCGATCTTGCTGTCTTCCGCGCCGGCGGCGGCCGCGTCCCACTCGATGATCGTCGCGGGTTGGGCGCGGAAAGCGGCCAGGGCTTCCTGAATCTTGCGGTCCACTTCTTCCTTGGGGGCGCCGTTGTTGGCGGCGCGGACGCGGCCGGCCACTTCGCTGGCGCACGTGGCGCGCTTGAACTGCATGATACGCTTGGCCGACTGGGGCCGCGGGGTGTTGGCCGATCCGGTGACGGTCATGAGGCAGGGCATCTGGCACTTGACGACTTCAAAACCCTGGCCGATGTCGCGCACGGCTTCGACGGCGCCCTTGCTGATTTTGCGGATTTCGACCACATAGGTCACCTGGGGCAGGCCCAGCTTTTCGGCGGTCTGGGGGCCGACCTGGGCCGTGTCGCCGTCAATGGCCTGGCGTCCGCAGAAGACCAGGTCGAAGCGGCCGGCTTTGCGGATGGCGCAACTGAGGGCGTAGGAGGTGGCCAAGGTGTCGGCGGCGGCGAACTTGCGGTCGGTGAGCAGAATGACGCGGTCGGCGCCGCGATAGAGCGAGTCGCGCAGCAGCTCGGCCGCGGCCGGGGGGCCCATGGTAATGACCGTCACCGTGCCGCCATGCGCCTCGCGCACGGCCAGGGCCATTTCCAGCGCGTTCAGGTCCTCGGGATTGAAGATGGCGGGGAGGGCGGCACGGTTGACGGTGCCGTCCTCCTTCATGGCCTGCCCGGTGATGTTGTGGGTGTCCGGCACTTGCTTGGCCAGGACGATGCAATCGTAGGGCATGGGTCTTCCCAAACCAGGGGTTTTCCGTCCCGTCCCAGAGCGGCGGACGCGGTGTCCGCCGTCCAGACAGAAGCAAAGAGTATAGCCTGAGCGGCCTTGGGGAGTCAAACGCGGGAAGGCGGACGGATGGCAGGGGAGGAAAGAGAAGGGCAACCAAATGGAAGAACGACGCCGAACGCGGGTTGGCATGGAAGGAAGGCGTTATTGACCGGGGGCGGCTGGGCTGATACGATTCCGCGTTCGAGGGGCTGTTTCTTCGCGCAACGGGGGCTTGGGAGCGCGTTTTGGCGTCTGCGCTCCCGTGGCGCGAGCCGGCGGCTGGCGCGGCCAGGACGATCAAGGGAAAGGCGAACATGTCGAGTCCGTCTCCATCTCCGGCGGAACCCGCCCCCCCGCCCGCTGACGTTGCGCCCGGGCCGGAGCCGGGGGGCGCGTTGCGCTATGGAGTCCTGGCGGCCAGCATCCTGATGTTGCTGTTCCTGGGCACGGGCCAGGCGTGGAGCGTGTTCATCGCGCCGCTCAGGGAGGCGTTCGGCTACTCGTCGTCGCAGCTCCAGTTCGTCTTCACCACAAACACCTTTGTGTTCTGTTTCGTCATCATCCTGGGCGGCCGGCTGCAGGATCGCTGGGGTCCGAGGCCGCTGGTGGTCATCAGCGCGGCGCTGATGGGTTCAGGCTTTGCGCTGGCGTCGCTGAAGGGGTCGAGCTACTTCTGCCTCTGGCTGGGGATGAGCGTTCTGGTCAGCGCGGGCTCGGCCATGGGCTACACGTGTCCGGTGGCCACGGCCATCCGGTGGTTCCCGCGGCGGGCCGGGCTGGTGGCGGGGCTGGCGGCGGCGGGCTTCGGCGTGGGGCCGATCGTTCTATCCAACGTGGTCGAGGTCCTGCTGCGGCGCCAGTGGCCGGTGTTGCGCGTGTTCGGGCTGGTGGGGTATGTGTGGGTTCCGCTGATCTTCGTGACGGGCATGATGCTGTTCCTGCCGCCGGGCCGGCGAGGCGGCGCCCATGCGCTGGCGTTCAAGCGGCGCCATCTGCTGCGCGACATGCGGTTCTGGACGCTGTTCGCGGGCATGTTCTTCGGCACGTTTCCATACCTGCTGGTGATGGGCAGCGTCAAACCCATGGGCGCGGCGTTTGGAATCGGCGCGGCGGCGGCGTGGGCCATCACCGCCGTGGCGGGCGGCAACACGGCGGGCCGGGTGTTCTGGGGGGTGTTCGTGGACCGCATGGGGCCGCGCGTGTCGATGCTCGCCGCGCAGACGATTATGCTGGCGTCGCTGCTGCTCATGGGCTTGGCGGGTTCTCTGCATCCGGCCATATTCCTGCTGGCGGCGGCGTTCATCGGTTTCTGCTACGGCAGCAACTTCGCCATCTACCCGTCCACGGTGTCGCGGCTCTACGGGGCGCGGGTGCTGGGGTCGGTCTACCCGTTCATCATGGCGGCGCAAGGCATCGCGTCCATGGGCGCCACGATCAACGGCGTGCTGCGCGACCGCACAGGCAGCTATATCCCGGG
The DNA here is from genome assembly GCA_964470775.1 of uncultured Planctomycetota bacterium. Lineage (GTDB taxonomy): Bacteria > Planctomycetota > Brocadiia > CAIUPP01 > CAYYEE01 > CAYYEE01. The sequence goes on from CAYYEE010000429.1 coordinate 3,174, forward strand.
GCTGATCATGGCCGTGGCGCTGACGCTGGCGGGGTTGTGCGTCAGCGTGGTTTTGACGCGGTCGCTGGGGGCGCCTGAGGACAAGGCCAAGGCGTAGCGGACGCGGACGGGGGCGCGGGCGAGGGGGGACTTCCAGCCGGGGCTGGCCTCCCCCTCTCGACGGCGGCCTGACCGGCCGTTGAACCCTGCCCCCGAATATGCGATGCTGGCCTGCCGTTTGGGGCCAGGTTCGCGGCGAGGACAAGCATGAATATTCGGGAGCGCATTCAGGACGTGCTGACGCGCGAGGGCAAGGCGATCCTGTCCGTGCGCGTGACAGACGATTTTGTGGCGGCCGTGGAGACGCTCAAGGCGTGCAAGGGCAAGGTGCTGACCACGGGCATGGGCAAGGCGGGGCTGGTGGCGCGCAAGCTGGCCAGCACGCTGTGCTCCACAGGCACGCCGGCCACGTTCCTGCACCCCGGCGAGGCGGCCCACGGCGACTTGGGGGTGACGGCGCCGGGGGATTGCCTGGTGGCCTTCTCGACCAGCGGCAAGACGCGCGAGGTGATCGAGGTGATCAAGCTGGCGCGAGGGTTGCGCTTGGGCAAGGTCATCGGCATCACGTCGCATCCTGACTCCGAAATCCGCGGCCTGGCTGACATCCTGGTGGATATGGGCGTCATCGAGGAACCTTGCCCGCTAGGGCTGACGCCCTCGGCAAGCACAGCGGTAATGCTGGCCATCGGCGACGCGCTGGCCCTGGCCTTGCTGGAAGCCAAGGGCGTAACGCGTGAGATGTACGGTCAGCGCCACCACGGCGGCTACCTGGGTCACAAGGCCAGAACCGGAAACGTGTAGAAGAGACGAGGACGACTGGTCAGGAACCCAGCGGGACGGCCGGGCCGTAAAGGCATGGTCATGGGGGGCGAGCTTCCGGCTTGCGGGAAGCAGGTGTACGCTTGTCCATGCCTGCGTCATGCGGCGTTTTCATTCTCTCATCGCTTACCATAGTCAGCGCCAGCGTGGAAGCCCCTGCTATTGAGCCCGTTCCCAGTGGAAACTGGGACCGCGAAACGGTTGCGGCGCAGACCCAATCCGTGACGCGATGTTCCCTCGGTCGCTCCCACGTCGGTCGGGAGATGAATGGCAAAAATCCCTTGACTTACCCTTCCGAGCGTGCTATAGACTTTTAGGCGCGTATCGGTATTGCGGTATTGTGATGT
>CAYYEE010000430.1:0-4353 GCA_964470775.1 uncultured Planctomycetota bacterium
GCCTGGCCGTCCCTGCCCCTCGCCCCATCATCTAGTCAAACGCCAAACTCCAGGGGCGCGCCATGCGCGCCTGAGAAATCAATGCCCACGCTGATGCACTCGATGCCGCCGTTGCGCAGCCGAACAACCCCCGGGGTCTGTCGTTGTGTCAGCGCGAGGCTGAGTCCCTCCACTTCGCCGGCGTCTTCGCTCTTCCTCAGGCCGGAAGAAGCGCCGCGCGCCTCTTCCTGCGCTTGCGAGGGCTTGACCCTTTCACCGCCGCCCGTGAACCAGACCACGTCGGAAACGGTGTAATCCAGCAACCGCCCGATGCCGCGGGCGGCCAGCAGGCCGTCGAGCAGCGCTTCGCAGGACTTCGCGTTGGCGGCGCCGGCTTCGGCGTAGAAGTTGAGCAGAATGGCCTGCCCACGGCCGAAGCGGTTGACGATGAAGACCGGCGCATCCGCCTTGCCCAACGCGCGCCCGCCGGCAAGCTGAAGATCCGGCCCGAGAATCGCATCCTCAAACGCCGTTTTCACGACGAGCGGATTCTCCGCGATGTCCAGTTGCGCTTTGCCGCGTTTGGGAACATAGGACGCCCAGGCCGGGTTCTGTTTGACGCCGAACACGTCATCGAGCAGCCCCTGCCCATGCAGCGCGCCATGCTCATCGCAGATGGCTGGGCGAATGTCCGCGACCACCCACCCGCCGCGCTCCACGAACGCCCGGATCTCCTGCGCCTCCTCGAGCGAAATCGCCTGCGTGAACGGCAGAACGAGCAGCTTGATTTCCTCCTTGCGCAGCAGGCCGCCGGCGACCTGGGCGTAGGCCACGGAACGGAAGTCGCGCCCGACCGCCTTGAGCGACGGCCCCCAGAAAGCGAACTGGCTCTTGCGCGTGTCCATCGCCAGGGCGGCCGCGCTGTTCCCGTTCACCTTCTGCCAGGCCGTGCAGGCGAACTCGCTGGGGCGGGAGTAGTAGAGCGCGACGCCGCGGTCGTCGCGCCGGCTGTTGAGGACGAAGGTGTCAATCCCCGCGCGAATCTGCCGGAGCGCGCCGGCGAACGCTTCGGACATCGGGTCGGTCGTGAAGTCGGGATTGAGCGTGTGGATCTCGTTGATTACGGGGGGAACCGCATGGTGAGGACAGAACCCCTCATCATAGAGATTGTAGGCGCAATACTGAGAGAACAAGCGCGACCACGGCTGGCGGCTGAACCGGCAGCGCGTCAGCGCGGGGTCGTCGGACATGGAGGCCGGATACCAGAACGCGCCGGCGCCCATGCGCAGGTGCGACGCATCAGTGAAATCCCCGGCGTAAGGAAGCCCCCCGGAACCGCCCAGCGCCTCATGCAGAAGCTGCCAGTAGTCTATCCCGCTGAAGCTGTCGTTGACCGTCGGGCCGGAGCGCAGGTTGTGATTCAGACCCACGCCGTCGGGGTCGTATTTGCGGACCTCGTCCATCCGGAACAGGGTCATATCGGCCCAGACGCGGTCCATGTGGCGGCGGTGGTCGAACCAGCGCGGAAGCTGCCCCTCTCTGACCGCCTCGCCAAGAACGATGGGCGTCACGTCGCTCCACTGCTTGAAGTCCGTGCCCCACGTCTTGTTGAGCAAGGCCAGATCGCTGTAATCCTTCTTGAGGAACTCGCGCAGGTCGTTGAGACAAGTGGCGGAGAAACAGAAATCCGTGTCCAGCGGCGCCCGTTTGGTGTATCCGCGCAAATCCACTTCATGGTCAAGGAAATAGAACAGAGGCGCGTACTTGGCCCCGGGTTCGATGACGGTCTTGATCACGCCGGCGGCTTTGCGCCTCAGTTCCGGCGAGGTCAGGCAGGCCTTGCGCGCGGGAGCGTTCTTTCCTCCGACGATCGTGTTGTCCATGCCGAACAGATGGGCTCCGGAGGCGGCGTTGAAACAGGGGGCGATGTTCTGCTTGATTCCCTGCGCGGCAAGGCCAAGCTGATGCCCCGCCAATGTGAAGCGCACGTCGTACCGGTCCCGATAGATGCGGTTCTGCAGGCCTCCCAGATACCCGCCGCCGATGTGCCAGACTCCGAGATTGAAGCGATTGGCGAACCACTCCTTCGGGTACTTGAGAACCACCTCGGCCTCGGCCGAGGCAACCGGCCCGTTCGCGTCCAGTACCGTCGCCCGGACGGCATTGCGGATGTTCACCAGCGGAGCGCTGTCAAAGGAGAACGGCGCCGCGCCCTGGCTGGCGGTGTTGAGAACCAACCGGTTCCACAGATGGCCGTCCGCGTCGGAAAGGGCGATTTCGAGCCGCTCGCCCGCCGCCAGATCGCGCACGAGGATCACGCTGCCGGCGATCGTGTCGCCTTTCACATAATATGGCCTCTGCCCGCGCGCAAGCTGGACCTCCTTGAGAACGGGGTCCGCCGTGACACTGAGCGCCGCTGTCTGCCAGTCGCAGACGCGGCCATCCTGAAAGAGCTGCGCGTTCACGTAGACCGTCCCGGCCGCGAGTTTTGGCAGGGCAACCGTCGCGGCGCCGCTCCCTTCGGCAATCGGCTGTTCTCTCTCATACAGCGTCGAGAACTGCGCGTCCGTGGCCCACACCCTCAGCTTCATCCCCTTCGCGGCCTTCCGGTCGAGAGCAATGCGGACGTCCGACGGCAGCGCCTCGCGCCGCACAGTCGCGGCAAGGGCTTCCTGTTTGCCCGGCAGCTCCATGGACTTGATGGCCACGGCCGGCGTCTTCCGCGCGGCCCAGAGAATCGCCTTGCCGAAGAGGGCCATGCGGAACTCGAATTCGGCGCGGTTGTTGCCCATCAGGTTGTCCCCGCCGCGCAGGAACACGACGCGCCCTTTCCCGTGCTGGTAGAACTCGACATCCGGCTTGGTCACCGGCCCCAGAGAGACATACGCAGTCCCGTCGGTCGTGGCGTTGGCGGGGCAAAGCGCCTTGGCCCACGCCCCCTGTTGGAACCTGGCAAGGGCTTCCGGCCGTCTGCCGTCCTTGTAGGGATAGTACGGCTGGTTGATCGCCACGATGACCAGGCCGGCGCCGGTCTTCACCTTCTCCATCATTGCCTCGACCATCGTGTCCGGAATCGCGCCGGCGTTGACGAAGTCGAGCAGGATGCAGTCCACGTCCCCGGCCATGCCCTCCATCGCGGCCGCGACAGGGTCATGCAACACCAGTTCGCCCTTGGCGTCGCGCGCCCAGTAAGGGGTCTTGTCAACGCCGGCGCCATTGCCGAAGACGACCGCCCTGCACTGCACGTCAAGACGCTGGGCTATCTCGACGGATTCGCGCTGTTCCCAGATCGGCATGATGCTCAGCAGTTTTAGCGTCCCGCCCTGATACGGCTTGGCCCAGGCGGCGTGCGGCGTGACAACGGCATCGGATATCTGATGAAACGCGACCGGGGCGGGCATGCGCTGCGTCCGCCATTGGTCGAAGTTCTTGCTGCTGTCGTAGCACGGCTTCACGGAGAGTTCGTCGAGCACCGCATGAGACGCGCCGGAAACGCGAAGAACCAGATACGGACGGGGGTTCTCGATGAACACGTGCCTAGCGGCCTTGTCCGCGTTGATAGACTGGATCAGGTTGATCGGCCCCGAAGCGGGGTCGTCCCGAAGCATGAGGCAGATGTCCCGGCCGCGGCGGTCTCCGCTCTTGTACGAAATCTTGTAGAGCCCGCCGGGATGGAGCGAGAGGCGCGTGTAGAGCAGTTTTTCGCCCGCGTTCTCTCCCGTGGTATCCACGACCAGCGCCCCGCCGCCGGCGGTCGCCACGCGGGCCAGTTCCTTGCCCTGGAAGGCGCGCGGCCCGTCTCCGTTGCGCCAGCCCTCCGGAATCCACGGCGTGCCCTGCCCCTTGGCGAAGTCCGCGTTGGGCACGAGTTCCGCGCCGTAAAGGCTGTCGTCTTTCGGCTTCACCGTCCTCCATTTTTCTGGTGGAACCTTGCGCAGATCGTCCGGCCCGCCCAGCGCCAGCACGGACGAGCCGGCGCCGCTGACATACCGCACGGTCAGGACGTGCTTTCCCTTGGTCAACGCCGCATGGACGAGGTGGTTCGTCATGGAGGCCGGCCACTCGACGTTCCCTTCTTCGAGCGTGTCGAACAACGGCTTGCCGTCCAGCCACGCTTGCAGCCACCAGTCCGCGCCCATGCCCAGCGTCACCGTCTGGTCTTTGGCGCTGTCGAGCGTGACATAGGCGTACGCCACGTTTCCGGCCGCCTGCTTGCCGAAGAGCGGCAGGAAGTCGAACTGCCCATCCCTAGGCTGCGCCACCGCCGCCTTGCGGGTCGTCTTCCCCAAGGTCAGCCCGGCCGGAATCGCCGTCAGGAATTCTCTCGCGGGCGATGGGTCTTTCTTATCGAAGGGAGCAAAGACCGTCCAACGG
>CAYYEE010000431.1:0-4343 GCA_964470775.1 uncultured Planctomycetota bacterium
GACGCCGCCGAAGGCTACCTCTGCGGCAGCCCTGGCATGATCGACGCCTGCGTCGCCGTGCTCAAAAAGAAGGGCATTTCCGAAGACCGCATCTATTACGACAAGTTTTCTTGATCCAGAAGCCGCCACAAGGCGCGGGAGCCGCGAACGTGAAGCTATCCCCCCAGATGCAGCTTGCCACCGAGCGCATGGCCCCCGGCGTCATCACCCGCGACGGCCTCCTCGGCTCCGACACTCGCCCCCTGCCCGAAATCCTTGACGCCGACAACGCAGCCGTCCTCAGCCTCGGCCTCACCCACGCCGCCATCGCCGCCCGCATGGCCGCCTTCACCGAGGCCGCCGCCACCGGTTTCGGCGATCCCGTCCCCTTCGAAGACAATTACCTCGTCCGCCTCGACGAATACCCCGGCCCCATGGCCTGCCCCTTTGGCGGATGCAGCGCCCAGCGCAAGAGCGTCACCACCGTTCACCGCCTCAGCGACGGACGTGAAATGCGCTGGTCCGCCCTCGGCCGCCACATGATCGCCGCCCACGGCTTCTACCAGGGTCTCGGCTCAGAGTGGCGGCTCGACCCCGCCGCCCTCGCCCGCTTCCTCGGCCTCGCGTAGCCCGCCCATCGGCCCCGCGCGGCCCACACGCTCCACGGCCTCACACCTTCACCCACCGTCTCTCCTCGTTCGAACGATACGCCGCGTCCGCGATCTCTTGCAGCCGAATCCCCACCTCCAGCCCCGGCTCCGCCTTGCGGCCATCGGCAATCGCGCTCAGGAAGTTGAACAGACAGTGCGCGTGGCCGCGCAACCACCCGATGCTCGCTTTGGGCGTGGGCCACGCCGCCGGCTTGGGATAGCGCTGCACGCAGTCAATCGCCTTCCAACCCTGGCTGCCGCCCGTCGGACCCGTCGCGTCCGCCATGCTCCACGCCTCCAGCCACTCCGGCCGCATCAGGTTGAACCGCAGCGCCCCCCGCGTCCCATGAATCTCGAACCGCAGCTCATCCTGCGCCCCCGTGGCGATCTTGCTCGCCTCGATGGTCCCCACGGCTCCGCTCTTCAGCCGCACCATCAGCAGGCTCAGGTCCTCCGCGTCCACGGCCACGCGCTCGCCCGGCTTGTCCGCCGAAGGCCGGTCCGCGAAAGCAATCCGGTTGGCGCAGAGCAACTCGTCGAACTCGCCCACCAGGTGGCGGGTGATGTCCGCCACATGCGTTCCCAGGTCCAGCATCACCCCGCCCCCGGCCAGGCCCTTGGACAGCTTCCACTTCAGCGGCGCGTTGGGTTCCGCCGAGCCCGCGTGCAGATACGCCGCCCGGAAAGACAACACATCGCCCACAAACCCCTCGTCCACCAGCTCCTTTGCCCGCAACGTCGCCGGAAAGAACCGCGTCTGCAGCGTCATCTGATGGACGCCCTTGTAGGCCGCCAGCGCCTGCTGCACGTCGCGCGCCTCGGCCAGCGTCGCGGTCAGCGGCTTGTCACAGTAGATGTGCTTCTGCGCCGCCATCGCCGCCAGCAACTCCTCGCGGTGCAGCGCGTTCGGCGTGCAGATGTGCGCAACGTCCACCTTCGGGTCCGCGATCAACTCGCGATAGTCTGTCACCGCCTTCTCAAAGCCCATCTGCTCCTTGGCCTTGGCCGCCGTCTCCGGCCGGCTGCAGCACACCGCGTACAGCCTCGCCTTCACAGGCGGCGGATCATAAAACAGCGGCAGGTTCACATAACCATAAGCGTGGACCTTGCCGATGAACCCAAAGCCGATGAAGCCCACATTCACCGTCCGCATGACTCAACGCTCCTTGGCAACCACGCTTCGCCCAACCCGCCCGACAACCCGCAACCCCCGGCGATTCTTCCAAGAACCCACACCGTTGTCAAACACCCATCACCCCATCTTCCCACGGGTTCCCACAATTTCCACCCGCCCTTACTTGACCCCGCCGCTAGCCAATGGTATATTTCAATGACAAGCTCATACTAAGGAAAACGGTTCGGGGAGCCAGCAAGGAGGGCGCCATGACCCGAAAAGCCAGCAACGTTCTCGACCTCATAGGCGACACGCCCCTCCTGCGTATCAACTCCCTCACAGGCCCCAACGACGCAGAGGTCTGGGCCAAGGCCGAGTACTTCAACCCCCTCAGCTCCATCAAGGACCGCATCTGCCTGGCCATGATCGAGGACGCTGAGAAGCGCGGCGCCCTCAAACCAGGCATGAAGGTCGTGGAACCCACCAGCGGAAACACCGGCACCGGACTCGCCATGGTCTGCGCCATCAAAGGCTACAGTCTCGTCCTCGTCATGCCCGAAACCATGAGCATTGAACGTAGAACGCTGCTCAAGGCCCTGGGCGCGGAGATCGTGCTCACGCCCGCAAACGAAGGCATGAGCGGCGCGGTTCGTCGCGCCGAGGAAATCGTGTCTCTGGAGTCCGCCGGCTTCATGCCCCAGCAGTTCAACAACCCCGCCAACCCCGACATCCACGAGAAGACCACCGCCGAGGAGATATGGCAGGCCACCGAAGGCAAGGTGGACGCCTTCGTGGCAGGCGTCGGCACGGGCGGCACTCTGACCGGCGTCGCCCGAGCCCTCAAGAGGAAAAACCCCCACATCCTTGTGGTGGCCGTGGAGCCTGCCTCGTCAGCAGTCCTCTCCGGCGGCAAGCCGGGGCCGCACAACATCCAAGGAATCGGCGCCGGCTTCGTTCCCAAGGTTCTCGACCTAAGCATCGTGGACCGCATCATCGCCGTCAGCAACGAAGACGCAACCCAGACCGCGCGACGCCTGGCCAAACGCGAGGCCGTCCTGGTGGGCTATTCAGCCGGCGCAAACTGCTTTGCCGCCGCGGCCGTAGCCCGGGAATTGGGCCATGGCAAAATCGTCACTACCGTGCTCTGCGACACGGGCGAACGCTACCTCAGCACAGGACTCTTCTCATCCTGATACGCATGACTCCCCCAGACACCCCCATCATCGAGCCCGCCCACCCCTGGAACGTTGCGCCCGGCGTCCAGCTCTCCCTTGTCCTGGCGCGTCACTGCCAGGCGGCCGCCTTTGAGCGGCCGCAGAGCCCTTCCCATTCTCGCCGGAGCGCGCGCGCCTTCCCCGCCCTTGCGCTCCCTCCTCGCCAAGCCGCCGCCGAGTGGCCCGCGCGATCTTGCCGTTCCGAGCCCCCCCGCAGATCCTGGCTCCCAGACGACCGCCGCCGTTGCTGCGCGACGCCCGCGCCTGCCCAAAGGATATCCTGTTTATGTGGCATGCGCCGCCCCCTCACGGGGGCATAGCACGCCGAGCGGTCGCGCCTCTTTTCACCATCAACCATCACCATTCGTGGAGAGCATCCGATGGCCAAGACCATCCAGGAAATAAACGCCAAAATCCGCTCAGGCCAGGTCGTCGTGGTCGACGCGGAAGAAATCATCGACATTGTCGCCGAGAAGGGCCCGGCCAAGGCCGCTGAAGAAGTCGACGTCGTCACCACAGGGACCTTCGGCCCCATGTGCAGCAGCGGCGCCTTCCTCAACGTGGGCCACACCAAGCCCAAGTGCAAGTTCAAGAAGGCCCTGCTCAACGGTGTGCCCGCCTACGCCGGCCTCGCGGCCGTGGACCTCTACATCGGCGCCACCGAGCTGCCCGAAGACGACCCCTGCAACAGCGTCTACCCGGGCCGCTTCGCCTATGGCGGCGCCCACGTCATCGAGGACCTCGTCGCCGGCCGCGACGTCGAGCTCAAGGCCACGGCCTACCCCACCGACTGCTACCCCCGCCGCGAGGTCCGGTCGTGGATCAATCTCAAGACCATCAACCAGGCCGTGCTCGTCAACCCCCGCAACTGCTATCAGAACTACAACGTCGCCGTCAACCGCGACAAAAGCCGCGTCATCTACACCTACATGGGCGCTCTGCTGCCCGGCCTCAAGAACGCCACCTACTGCTCCGCGGGCCAGCTCAGCCCCCTGCTCAACGACCCTCTGTTCAAGACCATCGGCATCGGCACGCGCATCTTCCTTGCCGGCGCCCAGGGCTACGTCTATTGGAATGGCACCCAGCACAGCGTCACCGCCCCGCGAACCCCCGGCGGCGTGCCCGTGTCCGGCGCCGGCACGCTGGCCGTCTGCGGCGACATGAAGCAGATGGACACCGCCTTCCTCCGCGGCGCCAGCATGACCGGCTACGGCGTCAGCCTCGCCGTCGGCCTCGGCGTCCCCATCCCCATTCTCAACGAGGAAATCGTCCGTTACACCGCGGTCCGCGACGAAGACATCCTCGCCCCCATCGTAGACTACTCCACCGACTACCCCAGCGCCTCCGGACAGCCGCTGGGCACTGTCAACTACAAGCAACTCAAGA
>CAYYEE010000432.1:0-4321 GCA_964470775.1 uncultured Planctomycetota bacterium
ATCGCAGGCAACCGGCAACACTATCTTGCGGCAAGCCAGCAGGTTGTGTCAAAAGCGCTTGCTTGCGGAAATGTGCGGCTATTTCCGCAAGCAAGCACGAGTGTAGTGTTTCAGAAACAGCTTTGCTATTTGTGAGGCGCAATACGACGTCCGATGTCTGTGCCTTGCGTTTTAGCAAAGGGTTGACTGTCCCGGAAATTCAAGGCATTTCTGGGACAGCACACTGGACGCGGATCGCGCAGGCGCGGGCGGGCGGCATGGAAGGAAGGGGACGCATGGGGCGGCGTATCAGAGCATGTGCCGCCGTTTGCGGAGAATCCACTCGCACGCGAGCAGCGCCACAACGGCGGCGAAAGGCACGGTGAGCGCGGCGGCTCCCCAGCGCGGCCACTCGGTGTAGACGCCGGCTTCGCGGCTGCGGCGGCGCAGGTCGTTGGCCATCTGGTCAATGCTCAACAGCGAGTAGCGCTTGCCGCCGGTGGCTTCGGCGATGCGGTCGAGCAGGGCTTCGTTGGCGTCGAGGCTCTCGAACTCGCGGTTGGGCCGGCTGACGCGGAAGGCCACGCGCGCCTCGCCCAACATGCGCGTTTCCTTGGACAGCGCGTCGGCCAGCAAGGCGGTGACGACGCCCTGGTACTTGCCGGGCTCCAGGCCGGCCACCTCCACCTCGTAGTCGCCGAACGTGCCTTCGACGTAGGGCAGCACGTGTTCGGAGGCCTGGCGGCCGCCCTCGCGGGAGAGCTCCAGGATGACCCGGGCGAAGGGCGTGGCCTTGCCCTCTTTGTCGGTGACGCGGGCGAAAAAGCGGGGCTTTTCGCCGGGCTCGTAGAAGTGCTTGTCCGTGTAGGCCGCCACGCCGGCGCCGCCTTCGCGCTTGAGGCCGTCGAGGCCGGCCAGCCACCGGGCGAGCTGTCCCCAGAACTTGATGAAGGGCGACTGGCGGCCCATGCCGCGCAGAGGACGGTACCAGCGCCAGGTGCTGTCGATGGTGAGGGCGGCGGAGCGGCCTTTGCCGAAGGGCTGGACGGCGAGAACGATGAGCGGGCCGTTGGCGTTGGCGCGGCGGGGGTTGACGGCGAGGACGGTGGCGCCGGGCTTGGCCTTTTCGACGATGTTGCAGCCCAGCAGCGCCAGCTCAGGCATGCGCGACTTGGGGTCGCCGGGCGTGAAGAACTCGACGAAGCCGGCGAAGATGGGGTGTGACGCGGCCACGGGCAGGGCTTCCATGTTGAAGGGCGCCTTTTCCTGGCCGGCGTCCAGGCCGCCCAGCGTGACGGGCAGGATCTCCTCGATCTCCGTGCCCGCGTATCCGCCGGGCCCGAAGCTCTTGGCGCCGCCCATCATGAGGAACCCGCCCCCCCGCTCCACGAACTTCTTGATCTCCGCGGGCCGGAGGCGCTTGGCGTTGAGCAGGGCCATATCGACGCTGCCCAGGATGAAAACGTCGAACGCCTTCAGCTGGTCGGCGGTGGTGGGGATGTCGGCCACGGGCTGGCCGCTCAACTGGCCTTGCTGCAGGAAGAGCAGACCCTCGGGCGAAGTGCGCACGAAGCTGGCCAGCTCGACGTTGGGGTCGAACTCCAGCGCGCGGCGGACCTCGCGGTACTCGCTGCGCAACGTGCCTTCGACGTAGAGGACCTTGATCTTGGGCTCGGACACATAGACGGGGAAGACGGCCTGGTTGTTCTCCTGGATGCGCTCTTCGGGCTGGGGCGGGATGACGACTTTGAGCTCGAACTCGCCCTTTTCCTTTGGGCGATAGCGCAGGGCAAGGCTCTGCGAGCCGAGGACGTTGTCCAGGGCCAGCTCGCCGCGGTCCACCTCTTTGTCGTTCTCGTAGAGAATGACTTGGGCGACGTGGTTGGGGCAGCCGATGGCGTCGACGTAGACGCGGACCTCGGCCGTGCTGTTGAGCGCCACTTCGCGGCGGCAGTCCACCTTGGCGATGCGGATGTCCTTGTAGTTGGGCTGCTCCATGAGCTTGCTGCCGACAGCCACGGGGTAGACCGGGACTTTGAGCGCGGCGATCTCGCGGGCGACGTCGCGGGCGGAGTTGTCGATGCCGTCCGTGAGCAGAACGACGCCGGCGACGTCTTCGGGATCGCGGTCGCGCAGGGCGGTGGCCGCGGCCTGGGCCAGGTCCGTGGCTTCGCCTTCGGGCGTGACCTGGTCCAGCTCGCGCTTGGAGTTGAGCTTGCGGGCATCGGCGTCAAAGACGAACCACTCGGGGCGGAACTCGGATTCCACGCTGGCCAGGGCCGTGCCCCGGCGGAACAGGGCTTCGAGCGCGCGCTGGAAGCGGTCGGGCTGGCCGGGATAGTCGCGCACGCTCATGCTGCGCGAACGGTCAACCAGAAACACGAGCTCCGCGTGCTTGACCGTTTGGCGGTGGAAGCTGAGCACGGGGCGAAACAGGCAGAGCAGCAGGGCGAGCATGGCCAGGACCCGCAGGGCCACAAGAAGCCGGAGAGTCCCCTTGGGCACGGAGCCGGCGGCGCGGCGGTAGAAAAAGAACACCGACGCCACGACCGCCGCGGCCAAGGCCAGCACGAAAAGCGGGGGCCAGTTTTGCGCAAAGACGATCTTGAGTTCGCGAATCATAGGCCTGCCAAAACCCGCGCCGGTGGCGGCCTTCCAGGGCCGCGGCCCGAGCGCGGGGGTCCTTTGCCAGAGGCTTTCAATGTCTCACGGTGAGGGGCGGTTGTCAAAGGCTTTGTGCGACGTCTCGGACCTCTCGGACGGGCCGAACACATCGGAAGGGGGGGACAGGGGTGGACAGGTCAGACGCCGAGCAGACGGCGCGCATGAGAAAGAAGCCGCCGCGTGTCCGTGGGGGTTTCGTGGAGCAGTTCAAGGCGGAAGTGGCCGCACACGGCCAAGAGCGCGGGCAGGGCTTCGAGGCCGGAAAACACGCGGGCGTGGAAGACCGTGGAGCGGCAGGCGGCGTCGGAGAGGACGGGGTGGCGCTCGGCCAGGCGGTCGACCAACTCCACACGGCGCCGGCAACCGGCGGAGCAGCGCTTGCCGCGGGGCGCCGGCTCGAAGGCGCTGGACAGGCAGTGTTCCATGTGAAACATGGGGGTGTGGCGATAGGCCACAATCTCGACGCTGGCGGGACTGAGCCAGCGGGCCATGCGGCGCGTTTCGTCGGGGCCCAGGTCATAGGACACCGTGACGCGCGCCGCCCCCCACCGCAGCAACTGGTCCGCGGTGAGCTCGTTGGCCGCGTTGAGCGAGAAATCGGCGACGAGGGGCAGGCCGGGCGCGCGGTCGCGGAAGAAGGCCACGGCCGCCAGGTTGCGCGCAAGGATGGCGTCCGGCGCCAGGGCCAGCAGGTCCTGCAGCAACTTCTCTTCGCCGGGTTTGATGACGCGCGGCGTGGCAAGGGTCACGGGCAAGCCGGCGGCGCGGCAGATGTCGAGCGCCTGGCGCGTCGGGTCCGGGCATCGCAGGTCGAGGTAGATGCTGGCCGGCCGAATGGCGCCGCCCGGCGCCGACTCCAGCGCGGCCGACACCTGGTCCAGGCTCCGCGCCAGCAGGTGCAGACAAGGGGACGTGGCCTTGTGGGCGTCGCCAGGGCTTAGCTCGCCGCGCAGTGTCTTCAGCGCGTGGGCATCCGCGATGGCGCGGATGGCGCCGGCCGTCCGCTGATCCACGAGCGACTGAACCACCTGGCGGCGCAGGTCGTTGAGCAGACTCTTGGGCGCCATGGCCGGCGCGGCGGATTCGACGCGGATGTGGCGCAGCGCGTAGGGCGTGCCGCCGAGCCGGCTGAACTGCTCGCGAAGGAGCGCTTCGTTGAGAGGCTGGCTGCGAGCGGGCTGGAGCGGTTCGGCCGAGACGGCGTTGGCTTGGCGGCCTTGGGCGTCGGTGGCGGTGACGCGCAGGGGCTGGCCTGGCGAGGCCGCGGCGGCCACGTCGAGGGCCAAGGGCCGCGCCACGCGCTCGCGGGCATAGGTGGCCTCGATGCGCTTGCGCACCGCGGGGTCGTCGGTCTTGCGGACCTCGTCGCCAGCCGCCACGGCGGAGAGGTCGGCTTCGCGCAGCGTGACGTCATATTCATGTTCCCGGGACACGTTGCGTTCCGGCCGGAGGCCGGCTTCCGCAACATGTCCCCGGCGGTCAGCGCCCTTGGCCGCGGGTTGGACCTTGAGCACGCGGCCGCCCTGACTGTCCTGGTCCGGCCGAGACGAGAGCAGCAACACGCCGTCGCCGGGCTTGAGCGCGGGCTCGCCGGGCGCGTCGAAGCGGACGCGGACGCTGCGCCTGGACACGGACACGACCACGCCGACGCGCGCGCCCAGGCCCTTGGGCGAGCGGC
>CAYYEE010000433.1:0-4312 GCA_964470775.1 uncultured Planctomycetota bacterium
GACGGCCGCGAGATCGGAATACTCGGCGGCGTCGGCGACGGGGGCGGGTTGGGCGGCGGGGGCGGCGGTGTTCTTGAGGCTGAGCGTGGCGCTGGCGGCGAGCCAGCGGAGGTCATCGGCTGCGGCGTTGTCAAATCCCTTGGCCGCGGCTTGCTCGAACCAGGGGACGGAGGTCCGGATGAAGTCGAGGACGGTCTGAGCGGCCTTGGCCTGGGCATCGCGGCCCTCTTTGCGGGCCTGGGCGATGGCTTGTTCAAGGGTGCAGACGTAGCGGTAGTCTTTCCAGCCTTCGCGCACGCCTTCCCATCCCAGGGTGGGGACGGCGGGGCCGCCGGGCTGGCGAGGGGGAAAGACCATGCAGTAGTCCTTGTACTCGCCGTCGAGGTCGTTGAAGGGGTCGGCGCTGGGACGCTGAAAGGTCCAGATGCTTGTGCCGTCGGCGCCGCTCTTCCAGAAGGCAAGGCCGACGGTGTGGCGGTTAGGCATAAGGTCAAACTCCTGGCCGACGTAGGCGCCGGCGGAGATGAGGAAGAGCTGCTTGTGCTCCTTGTGATAGCGTTCGAGGGTCTGTCGGCAGGCGTCCTCGTTGGGGAGGAGGCTGACGTAGTGGCAGATGCCGTCGAGATATTGCCCGGTCTTGGCGGCCATGGCGGGGCTGAGGTTGCACCACGCGGGCAGGCCGGCGGCCCGGGCGTAACGGAGTTCGTTGATCTCGCGGTGGTGGTCCTTGGGGTTGTTGCCGGCTTCGTCCGTGCCCTCGATCCAAGGCGTGAACCCGGCGCGTTTGACGGCGCGGCCCAGAGCGCGGATGGCGTCGGCGTACTCGGCGGCGAGGTCGGCGGGCCACTCAGGCACGTTGGTTTCGGGCATCTCAATGTCGCGTTCGAAGCCGCCGTTGGTGACGTAGTTGGCGGAGCCATCGCCGCAGAGGAGGCGGACTTCGTCGAGGAGGAGTTCACCGGGTCCGCCGGAGAACTCGACGCTGACGCGGCCGTAGGGGACGGTCTTGGGCGAGCGGACGCAGGCGAAGAGCGTGGACCACTGACCGTCCGTGGGGGGGAGCTTGAGGGTGGCAAGGTTTTCGTCCACGGGTTCGCGTTTGTAGGAACGCATGAACTGGAGACGGGCGCAGGCGGCGCCTTTGCCTTGGAGCTTGTAGCGGACTTCGAGGCGGAGGGGTTCGTCGGGGGGGAGGAGGGAACCAGCCGCGGCGGCAAGGCTGGTGGCGGCGTCGGCGGCGGCGTGGCGGAGGGCGATGGCGCGGGCCGGGCTGGCGCCCGAGTAGGCGTGGCTGGCCTGACCCTTGTGGGCGATGGTCCATCCGCGCAGGCGCAAGAGAATGCCGGGGGTGGCGGCGATGAGGCAGGGGCCGTCCATGCCCAGGTGGGCGCCATGGCGCAAGGCATCGGCGGCCGTGCCGTAGTCGGCGTCCACCAGCTTGCCGTCGCGCTCGACGTAGGCGCCGGTGACGGGCGGGTAGCCGATGGACAGCGAGTTGATGCCGTGGCGGGCCATGTCGGCCACCTCGCGTTCGGCGGCTTCGCGGCCCATGCGGATCCAACGGTGGCTGTCGGTGAAGAGGTTCCAGGATTTGCCCTTGGGCTTGGCCAGCTCGAAGGGCAGGACCCTCAGCTTGATCTCCAGCGCCACGGAAGGCAGAGCCGCGGGCGAGAGGGTGATGACGCCGGAGTAGACGCCGGCGGGCTGGCCGGGCGGGACGTGGACAATCAGGTAGATGGGCTGTGTGGCGCCTTGGGGGAGGGCGAAGGGGGCATAGGCGTCGAGCAGGTCGGCGACGAGGCGGGCGGAGGAGCCGGGGCGGTCGGACAGGGCGCGGGGGCGTGTGGCCTGGGTGTAGATCTGGACCTGGGAAGCGGGTATGAGGCCGGCAGGGCAGGTGAGGTCGGAGACGTGGATGCGCACGTCTTCGACGGCGCGGGCGGCGTAGGCCCCAAAGTAGAGGGGCTGGTCGTCGTCGGGGACGGCGAAGGCGGCGAGGGAGCGGGTGAGTTCGCCGGGCTTGGGGATGCTGTAGCTGAGGATGTAGCCTGGGGCGGCGCGGGTGTAGGTGAGGAGGGGGACGTCTTTCCACTCGGCGGGGATGGCGTCGAGGGGGACCTCGTTGCGGCGGCCGACCTCGGTGTATTTCTTGCCGGCGACTTCGATCTCGCGGGGCTTGGCGCTGACGGGCGCGCTCTCCTGGCCCCACCTCCTGCGGAGGGCGGCCTGGGCGGCGGGGTCCGTGACGGGCTCGATCTTGAGGCCGAGGACGCTGAGGCGGGCGGCGCCACCCTTGCCAGTGATGAAGAAGTTAACGCGCAGCGCTTCGTCTTCGACCACGGCGGGGAGGGTGACTTCGGTGACCGCGCCCCAGCCGCCGACGCCAGGAGGCGGCAGGACGACACGGCCGTTAGTGGCGGCGCAGATGCCCTGGCGTCCTTCGTTCTTGGCCGGGTCGCCGACCCAGGCGGTGACCTGGTAGACGCCGTTGGGGATGTCCACGCGGAACGTGACGTTATTCTCCTCAGGCGACTCGTCAACGTGGCCCCGGGCGCAGATGCCGTCGCGCGTGAGAGGATCGGCGATCTCGGGGCGAATCCAGTCGAAGCCCCATATCTTCTCCCATCCGTAGCCACGCGTGGCGGAATAGGCGTCGGCGCCGCTGACTTTGACGAAGCCTTGGGGCGGCGGGGCGTCTTTGACGCCGAAGTCGAAGAGGCGCGGGGCGCCGGCGGCGAGGGCGGCCATGAAGAGGGTGAGGAGGATGGCGAGGGGTTTCATGGGGGTCCTGGGGGCGGGGTGTGGGGGGTATGGAAGAATGGGACTTATGGGACGGATGGAACCTGTGCGATGGGGGACGATGGGGGGAATGCGTGGGACGGAGAGCGGTGTCAGGGCGCTGTGACGTCGGCGCCGGCGGCGGTGTCGAAGTCGTGCCAGATGGTGAAGTGGAGGCCAGAGACTCTGGCTTCCTGGACTTTGCCGTTGGTAATGTCGCCGTTGTTGACGCCGAAGTGGTTGTCGGCCAGGATGAAGCCGGCATAGGAGAAGGGGGCGCCGCTGCTGCCGGTCTGGGTGCGTCCGGAACCGCCGACGATGCTGGCGTCGCGGCCTTGGAGGTGGAAGGCGATGCCCATCTGGGGGTCGCCGTAGACGGCGGCGTGGCCGTCGCCGTAGAGAATGTTGTAGGCGACCTGATGGGCCTTGGTTCCGTAGCCGGCGATACCGCGGCTGTTGGCGATGGCCGTTCCGTTGAGGGCGGTTACGTCCTTGCCGTTGGCGTCGAAGACGGAGCCTTTGCTGAAGGTGTCGGAGCAGATGGCGCGGTTGCCGAGTTCTTTGACGGTGCGGAAGAAGGGCTGGCCGATGCGCATGCCGATGCTGGGCTTGACGCCTGGGATGGGATAGGTGTTGTCGTCGCGCTTGTGCCAGAGGCTGGCGTAGTTGTAGGTACCGACGGAGAGGGGGACGTTGCGGTAGTTGTAGTGGGAGAAGACGCCGCGCATGAGGGAGCCGTTGCTGGAGTCCAGGAATGGGTACTTGCGGTAGTCGCCGTAGAGGAAGGCGCTGGCGTCTTCGCCGCCGATCGCGCGGAGGTCGCTGACGCGGGTGACGCCCTGGTAACCGACGAAGCCGGAGTCGCCGGGCATGTTGTCGGAGCTGGCGCAGAAGAATACCTTGGCGTCGGGCATGTAGCCCGCCGTGAGAAGCATGCCGAGTCCGGTGGGCGCCATGTTGAGCGTGCCGGGGTTCCAGGTATTGGCGGAGGTCTTGACGGCCCAGCCGATGCAGCGGAAGTCGGAGGGGAAGGTGGACTGGCGGAGGCAGCCGTTGCTGACGCCGACGCTGCCGCCGTCGGCGCGAACGATGACGTCGTTGGAGCGGTTCTGGAAGCGGGTTCCGGCGTGGGCCATGGGGGAGCAGGTGAAGCCGCCGGCGTCGCCGGAGGCGGTGGGGTGTGCGGCGGAGGCGCAGGCGGGGATGCACCAGTCCATGTCGGGGCCGAACCAGCCGACCCAGCTCGGGAGGTAGCCGCTGTAGTCGCCGGAGTAGCTTTCGAGGGCTTTTCCCATCTGGTTGAGGTTGCTCATGCAGACGGCGCGGCGGGCCTTTTCGCGCGCGGCGGCCAGGGCGGGCAGGAGCATGGCGGCGAGTATGGCGATGATGGCGACGACGACGAGAAGTTCGATGAGCGTGAACGCGTCGAGCCACTTTCTCATGTGAAGCATGTTCTGCGCCTCCATATTCCATGTTCCGTGTTCCGGGGACGCGTTGCGATCTGGCCTTTGGCCAGCTTCCGCAACATGTCCCC
>CAYYEE010000434.1:0-4303 GCA_964470775.1 uncultured Planctomycetota bacterium
CATCTTCGCCCATCGCGACGGCTACAACGTCCTCTATGGCGACGGCCACGCCGCGTGGTATGGCGACCCACAGCAACGCATCATCTGGTGGATGGCCAAGGATCAGTACACCCCCAGCGAATCCAACATGCACTGCGGCACGCAGACCTGGGACTGGTGCGTCCGTTCCTATACGGACTCACGCTTCAACGACTACTCCTGGTACGCCGTGCCCGCAAGCCACGTCCGCCGGCTCAACAACGGCTGGCTCGTCTGGCACCTGATGGACGTCGCGGGCGGAGAAGACGTGGACGCCTACTACCGCGAGGGCAGCTACAACCAGTAGACTGCTGGCCGCGGCTGCGCTCCTTTCCTTCGTAGAACATGGGTCCACAGGGTACACGTGGCCCATTGTCTCTGCCGCCTCATGCGCGGCCTCGTTCCCTCAAGCCGCCAAGGGAGTCCCCATGCGTCGTCACCTGTTCCTCTGCCTGGCGTTGCTGCTGATCGCTCATCCCGCCTTCTCCGCCGATGACCCCCTCAACCCCAAGTCCTTTCCCGCCATCAGCAAGCTTAAGCCCCTCTACATTCAGACCGTCATCGCCAAGGACGGCCAGCCCAAAGCCGTCATCATCGCGCCCGACAAGCCCGGCTGCGAACCCGCCATCGCCCGCCTCAACGCGGGCTTGCGCGCCAGCCTCGGCTTTGAACTCAAGGTCATCCGGTCCAGTGAGCTTGTGGACAAGGCCTGGCGCATCAACCTCCCCATGCTCAACGGCCAGACCCCCATTGCTCTGGGCAACGTCAACACCAACCGCCTCAGCGCCTGGCTCTGGTCCGAAGGCTACACGGTGGAGGACTCCATTTACCCCGGCCAGGGCGGCCACGTCATCCGCACGGTTCACGATCCCTTTGCCACAGGGCTGAACGCTCTTGTGCTGGCCGGCTCCAACCCCCAGGGCGTGGACCAGGCGGTCAAGGTCTTCCTGGAAAAATACGGCGCTCCCAAAGGCCGCGATCTCGTTCTCAGCGAGCCCATCATCGATGTCGTCTTCGAGCGCAAGGCCTACCCCTTCTTCCCCGACCCAGGCCAGGAGATCGCCCTCAAGCGGATGCCCCAGTTCCGCTCTCCTGATGGCGTCCGCCAGCTCCTGGCGCGCGCCGGCTTCGCCGACGACAGAGGCCAGATCATCCGCAACGCGGACCCGAAGGCCGTCGTCAGTCATCTCACGCGCGCTCTCGACCTGCCGGTATCCTCTTACTACCGCACCGGAGACAAAGGCCTTCTGCCCATCATGAAGGAACTCGTGGACAAGAACCGCGCCTTGCTAGGCAAACCCGACAAGCTCCACGACATGGGCCACCGCGCGTCGGGCTTCTGTCGCCTGTGGGACGTGGCGGAGGAATGGCCGATCTGGACCGATCAGGACCGTCTCGAGATCACCAACGCCCTGCTCCACGACGCCATGCTCGGCCACGAGCGCCGAGCCATGCACCAGCAGGTGCTCGAAGGCGCGGTTCAGTGCATGGACGAGAACCACGGCACGTCTTCGGCCCTATGCTCTTACGAGGCGTGGAAGTACTTCCACAAATACTATCGGTTGCCACAGAGCGAGTACTGGATGAAGGTGGCCGCCGCTTGCTTCAGCGGCGTTTCCAGCACCTTCCAGATCAACGAGGACGCCTCCGGCTACCTCGTCTACACGCCCGAGTACGCCGCTTCCTACGCGGTTCAGAGCAAGGACCTCCGGTACTTCGAAAGCGGCATCGCCTATGACCAGGCCCGCTATGTGGCCCTGGCCTGCATGAACAACCTCGGTCTCGAAACCGGATTCGGCGACTCCGCAAGCATCATCAACCCCAGCAACTTCCAGTTCCTTTCCCGGGTAGCGTGGTACTGCCGCGACCCGCGCCTCTACTGGGTCCTTCTCAACGCCGTTCCTCGCGCCTGCGGACTGCGCATCTTCCAGAACGACCTCGTCCTGGACCTCGACGTCCCGACACAGGAGCCCACGGACTGGACCGGCATGCTTCTCATGCCCATCTACGAGATGCCCGTCGCCAAGGGCCAGGCCCGCAAAGAGCCAGTCTTCGCGCCCAAACGCGCCATCCCCGGCATCTTCAACAAAATCGTCTTCAAGGAAAACTGGTCGCCCGAAGGCCAGTACCTGCTGCTTGACGGCGCCGGCGTGTGGGGCGATGCCCCCGGCCCCCACGGCCACCGCCACAGCGACATGAACACCATCATCAACTTCACCGCGCTGAACCGCATGTGGATCGTGGACCACACCTATCAGGTCCGCGACTTCAACCGCCACAGCGGCGTGCTGCCCACGCGCGACGGCGTGGACCTGCACCCGGACCGCGACATCGCCAAGCTCCTCAACCTGGCCCAAGGCAAGACTTGGGCCGTGTCGCGCTCCAGCCTCGGCCTGTGGGACCGCGCTATCTATTGGAGCAAAGGCCGCTTCTTCGCCGTGCTCGACCGCGTCACGGCCGACAAGCCCGGCGACTACATGGCGAGGTGCATGTTCAAGACCCTCGGCGCCGCCACACTCGAGCCCGGCCGCCTGGAACTCGAACAGAAGGGCCGCTACTGCCGCATCCTCACCGAAGGTTCGGGCCGAGCCAGCGCCAAAGCCATCCCCGACCTCAGCCAGGCCGAATGGCGCTCCTTCTATCCCTATGCCCAGCCTACGCCCACCTATTACTGCCAGGACAAGACGCGCCGCCTTGAAGCCGGCCAGTCCCTTGGCTTCATCAACGTCCTTCACGCCTTCGCCTCGCCCGACCAGGCCCAGTCCGTCACGCTGAAACCCGTGGCCGAACACGCGGCTCTAATCACGGACCAAGGCCAGCCCACGCTCCTCGGCCTGGGCGGCCCATCCAAGGAGGAACCCGCTGATTTTTACGCCGTCACCAAGACGTCCGTGGTCTGCTTGGGCGCTCGCGCGCTTTGCGGCGGGCGGGTGGCCGCCTCGGAGCCCTGTGACCTCGGCCTCGACGCCTCGGCCCAGACCTTGTTCGTCCAGAACGCCAATCCCGTGCGCGTAGAACTCCGCGACCCGCCGCCTGTCGCGGACGGCCAGAAGCCGGCCTTCGTGGTCGAGACCGGCCACGCCGTCTTCAGCCTGAGCCCTGGCAGCCACGAGCTATCCATCAAGGGCTGGAAGGGCTTTGACGCCCTGACAGCCTGGAGCGCCAACGCCTTGGCCAGCGCCGGCGCCGCGGCCGGCGCCCTGGCCGCGGCCAGACCCGCGGCCCAACCAGAGCCCGAAATCTCCGGTCTCGCCATCGAGGACGTCGCCTTTGACATGCCGATCAACGTCCTGGAGCCGGCCACGATCAACGGCGCCAAGGCGTGGATCGCCGGTGGCGCGGATGGCGTCCGCGCTTACGGTCCAGGCGGCGCCCGGCTGTGGAGTTTTGACACGAAGAAGCCTGTCCGCGCCATTGCCGTGGCCGATGCCGACGGCGATGGCGCCCCTGAAATCGCCGTGGGCTGCGACGACGAACACGTCTATCTCCTCGGCGCCGGCGGCAAGCCCCGCTGGTCCTACAGATGCAAGCCCAGCCAGGACAGCACCATGGGCCTGCCCCCTATCGTGGATCAGGTGTGGATCGCCGATCTCGACGCCGACGGCAAGAGCGAAGTGATCGCCGGCGCCAACTGGCTCCACGTCCTCAACCTCGACGGCAGTCTGCGCTGGGAGCGCTACATGATGGCGCGACGCGGACGCATCGCCGGCGACTTCGCGTGCGGCGCCGTGGCGGATCTCAACGGAGACGGCAAAAAGGAGCTCATCGCCCTATTCAACACGTCCTACTCCCTGCTCTTCGCCTACGACGCGGACGGGAAGATCGTCTTCCCCATGAACGCCGACGGCACGGCCCCAGACCCCGAAGGCCTGGCCACCAGCGTCTCGCCGCGCATCGAGACCGCGCGCCTCTTCCCGGACCGCAAGCAGCCGCAGATCGTCTTCGGGTACCCTGGCCGGCTGATCTGCGTGTGGAGCGACCAGCGCCGCCGAGAAGACGCCGGCTACTACTCTCGCGTTCAGACCGTGGACTTCCACGTGTTCCAGCCCAGCGGCGCGGATCCCGTCCTGGCACGCCGAACTGGTCGCACACAGGCAGACGCCACGCGAGGAGCTCATCGCACGGAAGCGGGCAGAGGCGCCGGGGTGGACCGAGGAGGACTACGGCCTGTGGGCGGACTCGAAGGCGGCGGTGCGTCTCGAGGCGCTCGACGTGATGCCCTCGTTCGCACGGCCCTGGCTGGAGGATGCGCGGCGGATTGGCTGCCCCATGCTCGTACTCACCG
>CAYYEE010000435.1:0-4301 GCA_964470775.1 uncultured Planctomycetota bacterium
TCCAAGGCGGCGTCGGGCGTGACCTCGTCGGCGATGACGCCAGCCACGCGCTCGGCGGCGATATCCGCACACAGCCCCTCCACGGACGCAGGGTCCATGGCGCCGCGGTGCAGCACGCCCACCCCGTGCGCGGCCAGCTCGTGGCAGACCGCCTCGTACATCTCCAAGGCGTAATTGTCCACGTCATTGCGCGCCCGCACCGCGCGGAATAGCCCGCCCACTACGCGCGCCGCCGGCGCCTTGCGAGGCGCCTCGGCGATGACCACGCTGGCTTGCCCCCGCACCGACTTCACCATGCCCTCGTCCGCCAGCGTCCGATACGCGCGCTGCGCCGTGACGTAACTGACACCCAACTCGCGACACGTCTCCTGAATGGTCGGCAAGCGGGAATAAAGGGGAAACTCCCCGCTGCTGATGCGGCCCAGCAAATGACGCCGCACCTCCCTATACCCCATCCGCCCGTTTTCCGTGCGTGTGATCATCCCGGCATTCCCATATATAGATATGCCGCTGTTCTCTCATTGTTATCTATACATTCGGGAAACCGCTGTGTCAAGGAATTCTCCTGCGCCGCTCCTGGGACGCGAGGACCGACCGCGCAGCCATCGCGACCCGCCACCTGGCGGATGCGGCGCCGGATGCAGACGGCGCGGGCGTTTGCCAAAACGTCGCTCATGGCCTTTCGCACACCACCCGTACCGCCGAACCAACCAGAATGCGGCACTCCTTGATATTCCTATTCCATTGGGATAGACTCTCTGAACATAGGACTTCGGGGCATGGGATCCGCGCCGTTCGTAGTGTGAAATCGCGGCCGGTCTAGCGGCCCGTTGAAAAAGACACCGCGTCGGCGGGGACATGGCGCCTCAGCCCGCCAACGGCGGGATCGCAACGTGTCCCCAGAACAGACGCGACATTTTCAACAAGCTGCTAGGTCCATGCCAAAGGGTATCACCCGTGTCAACACGCCCCAACGAACTCCAGGGAGGCGATAAATGCTCTGCTTGATCCGGCGCCGCGCGTCGTTTGTTCTCAGTCTCTGCGCTGTCATGGGCCTGCTGTTGGCGGCGGGGTGTTCCCGCCAGGAGCCCGGTTCCGCGGCAAAGCCTGGCCAGGGCCCCTCGGGCGCCCCGCTGGCCGTGGGCGACGACGCGCAAAAGAACCTGCAAGCCGAACACGAACGCTTGATGGCCCAGGCCAGGGACGCGCTGCGGCAGAAAGACTTCACGGCCGCGTTGGAGTTGCTGCGCAGGGCCCGGAACGCCCAGGACACACCCCAGGTCCGCGAGGAAATCAGCCGCGTGTGCGTCACCCTGGCCGATCAGGCCAAGGAACTGCCGGACAAGATCGATCTCCTGAGCCAGGCCGCCGAAGCCAGCCCGTCCGCGGAGATCAACCGCGTCCTGGCCGAGACAAAGCAGCGCCTGCGCGACCAGACCGCCAGCGCCTACGCGGACACCCTCAAGCGCGCCAACGCCGCGGCCGACAAAGGCGCGTGGCAGGACGCCGTGGCCGCGGCCAGCGAAGCCCTGCGCATCGCCGCCCTCCAGCAACTCGACCCGGCCAGCGCCGAGCAGATCCTCGTCAAGGCCAAGGAACAGCTCAACCTCCAGGCGCAGTTTGAGGCCGCTCTCCAGGAAGGCGCCAAGGCCGAGGCCGCCAGCCAGTACGCCGCCGCGGCCCAGACCTACGCCAAGGCCTCGGCGCTCGCCGGCCAGATGCCCTCCATGTCGGCCGCCATCCTCAACGACCTCAAGGCCAAGGCCAAGGAGATGCAGGACCGCCAGGCCTTTGACGAGGCCAGCGCGGAATGGGACAAAGCGGCCAAGTCAGGCGAATGGACCAAGGCCAGCCAGTGCCTGGCCAAGATGAAAACGCTGGCGGCCAGCCTCAAACCCGCTCCCGCGGGCGCGGACGCGCTGTCCAGCCGCGAGGCCCAGACCAGCGCCGGCCTGCGCCGCGACGAAGGTCTGCGGCGTTTGGCCCAGGCCGCCGACGAACTGAAACGCGACGAAATCAGCGCGTCCAAAACCAGCCTGGCCGAGGCCAGCCGCCTGCTTGGGCCTTCCGCGGCCGTCGAATCCCTTGGCCGCGACATCCAGGCGCGCGCCAGCCAGCTGGGCGCCTATGTCGAGGCCCTGGCCGAAGCGGAAAAGCTGTGGGCTCAGGCGCAGGCCGTGGACGACAACGCCGCCGAACGCCTGGCCAGCGCCATGGCCGCGGCCCGCAAGGCGCTGCAAGTCGGGCCGCAGTGCGAACCGCCGCCCGCCACCCTCGACGCCGCCCGGAACCTGCTGGCCAGCATGCGCAAACTCGCCGACACGCGGCGCGCCGCCCTTGTCACCCAGGCCGCCCAGGCGCGCGCCAGCCGCAACCCCGCCGCGGCCCTGCGCCTCCTCGAACAAGCCGCGCTCCTCGCCGACCCCGCCAACCCCGGCGAAGCCGGCGTCATCCGCTTCGAGGCCGAAACCCTCCGCGCCAGCCTCTCCCGCCAGGCGGACTACGCCACGCGCATCAAAGCGGGCGACGAGGCCGCGGCCCAGGGCCGCGTGGACGAAGCCATCCAGAACTACCAGCAAGCCCGCGCCCTGGCCCCGGACTCCTCCACCGAAGCCGAACAGCGCATCGCGTCGCTGCGCGACAGCGCCGCGCGCTCCGCTCAGTACGCCGAAGCTCTGGCCGCCGCCCAAAAACTGGAACAGACCAAAGCGCCCGCCGTGGAGCTCGCTCTGGCCTGGGGCCGCGCCGTCAGCCTGGGCCGCGCCCTGAACCCGGCCCCCGCGAACCTGGCCAGCGCCGAACAGCGCGCCCAAGCCGCCCGCGGCGCCGCCGGCCAAGAGGCTCAGGACGCCGCGCGCAAGCGCCTGGAAGCCGCCATGGCCGCCGAAGAACGCGGCGCCCCGCGCGAGGCCCGCCGCCTCTATGCCGAGGCGCGCGACATCTCCGGCGCCAAGGACCTGGACGCCAGGATCGCCCAACTCGACGCGCGGCTCGCATGCGAAGACGCCGTCAACGCCGCCAAGTGGGTGGCGCAGGACGCCCATCCCGCCGCCCTCTACTCCGCGTGGCGCGCCGCTTGGCTGGCCGCCGAGAACCTCCTGCGCCTGCAGCCCGAAGCCACGCTCAAGGACTTTGACCTCATCGCCAAACGCTTCCGCGAGGCGGAAGCCGCGCGCGCCGCCGCGGTCAAGGACCTCGTCGCGTCGGCCGAAGAGTCCCTGCCTAAAGACCCGGCCGCCGCCGCCGCCGCGTTGCGCCAGGCCGAACAGCTCGCCCGCCTGGCCGAAGATGCCGGCGAGCTCAAAATGATCGGCCCCAAGCTGGCCGAGGCCGCCCAGGCCGCCGACACCGCCTCGGTGCGCCAGGCCTTTGCCGCGGCCATGGAGCAGGCCGCCGCCTTCGAGAAGGCCGGCCGCATCGACGACGCGCTGGCTGCCTGCCGCCGCGCCCTCGATTTCGGCGTCGGCGAGGAGCAGGTCCGCGAGAGCATCCGCCGCCTCATGGCGCGCAAGGCCGCCTTCGAAGACTACCGCGCCGCGCAACTGGCCTCCGAGACGGCGCTGCGACAGGGCGACATCCTGGCCGCCCTCCAGAGCGCCCGCCAGCAGATCGCCGCGGGCGAACGCCTCGACCCGCCCCCCGACGACCTCCAGTCCTGCCGCGATCGCCTGCCTCTCCTGGAAAAGCAGCGCGAAGCCCTGCGCGCGCGCCACAAGAGCGAAGGCGCCCGCGCCGAGAGCGAAGGCAGGCTGGCCGACGCCCTCAAGAGCTACCGCCTCGCGCTTCGGTGCGAAGCCCAGCCTTCCGCCGAACTGACCCAGGCCGTGCAACGCGTGCGCGGCGAACTCGATCGCCAGACCCTGGCCGAGCGCCAGGCCGCGGCCCAGCAGGCGGCCGCGCAACGCAAGGCCGAGTTGTCGCAGCGCATGGCCGCAGGCGCCGCCGCTGAGCAGGAAGACCAGGCCGCCCTGGCCGCCGGCCACTACGCCCGCGCCCGCCAGCTGGCCCAGGACCTCAACGACGCCGAAGCGATCAACGCCGTTGACCAGAAGCTGCCGGCCATCGAAAAGCGCGCCGCTGAACTCCAGCCCTACAGCCAGGCCCTCGAAAAAGCCAACGCCTTCCTGCGCCAGCGCCTCTACAACGAAGCCCTGGCCGCATATCAGGAAGCGCTGGAGGCCGGACGCAAGGTCACCCCGCAGCCCAAGGACATCGCCATGACCGCGGCCACCGTCGAGGCCATTCAAAAAAGCCGCGCCGGCCACGCCGACGAACTGGCCGAAGAGGCCGGCGAAGCGCTC
>CAYYEE010000436.1:0-4299 GCA_964470775.1 uncultured Planctomycetota bacterium
AGATCAACAGCCACGTGATGACGAGTTACGGCTATCGCGGCATGCCCACGGACAAGCCGGAGAGCACGTCCGCGTCAGTTCCGGAGAAGATCGTGCGTTACTATCCGGGCGTGACGCCCGTCATGCCCATGGACATGTCCAGCCCCAACTGGCAGACGCTGCTGGGCCGGCCCATCTTCAAGAGCGACCGCATCCTGGCGGGCCGCGCCGTGGTGTCGGACCTGTTCGGCCGTTGCCGCGACACCAACGCCAGCACGAAGCTGCAGCACCGCGCCGGCGCGGGGTTGTTTGTCCATCGCGACGGATACAACGTCCTTTACGGCGACGGCCACACGCAGTGGTACGGCGATCCGACACAGAACATGGTGTGGCAGGCGCGCCAGAAGTACGTCAGCTCCGTGTCCAACAGCCCCTATGCGCTCAACACAGCCTATGAGTTTCTTTTCAGCGGCTACAGTATGTACTGGTGGGAGATGCACGCGAACCTGGGCGTGCTGAACTGGCATCTGTTCGACGAAGCGGCGGGCGTGGACGTAGGGGCGCTGAAGTGAGCGGCGGCTGGCGCGGCCGCGTGGGCGGCCTGGGCGCGTGGGCTTTTTTCGTGGCGGCCTGTACGATGGCCGCGCAGGCCGGCGGGCCAGAGGCCGGCGCCGGCAAGACGCAGCGCAATCAGGCAAAGGCGCTGGGCGTCCCTGAGACGAGAAGCGTAGATTTGGGCGCGGGCGTGAACATGGAGTTCGCGCTGATTCCGGCGGGCGAGTTCGTCATGGGCAGCCCGGACACGGAGAAAGGCCGCGACGGCGACAACCGCGAGAGCCCACAGAAGCGGGTGAAGATCGGCCAGGCGTTCTATATGGGCAGGCACGAGGTGACGCAGGCGCAGTGGCTTCGCGTGATGGGCGCCAACCCAAGCCGTTTCAAGGATGGTCCCGACGCCGCGCGGCGACCTGTGGAAAGCGTGTCGTGGAACGATTGCCAGGCCTTCCTCAAACAACTGAACAGCCGGGGACAGGGCGTCTTCCGCCTGCCCACGGAAGCGGAGTGGGAGTACGCCTGCCGGGCGGGGACGCAGACGCCTTTTGCCTTTGGCGAGACGCTCAGCCCGGAACAGGCCAACTATGACGGCAGCTTCGTCTACGGGCAGGGCCAGCGGGGCGTCAGCCGCGAGGCCACGACACCGGCCGGCAGCTTCGCGCCGAACGCGTGGGGGCTGTATGACATGCACGGCAACGTGTGGGAGTGGTGCCAGAGCCAGCTCTACCCCTATCCCTGGCGCGGCGATGACGGCCGCGACAGCGCCCAGGGCAAGGCCCGCGTTCTGAGGGGAGGGTCGTGGCACGGCGGTCCCCGGCTTTGCCGGTCGGCGCAGCGCTTGCGCCTCAACGCCACAAGCAAGACCAGCGCCACGGGCTTCCGGGTGGTCATGGAGATTCGATCCAAGGAGGGACCACGTTGAGACGGCGCTGCGCTGGGGTGACGCTGGCCGCGCTGTTGGCCGCGGTCTGCGCGGCGTCCGAGAATGGCGCCGACGCGGGCAAAGTCCGGCAGGTGGCGGAGGGCAGGCTGTCTGAGGCCAACGCGGCGTGGTGGGGTTTTGACGCCGAGGACGCGACGGACGCTCTTCAGGCCGCGATCAACTCGCGTGCGAAGACCGTGGTCGTGCCCAACATGGGGCGGCCGTGGGTCGTGCGGCCGGTGTTCCTGCGCAGCGGCTTGGAGCTGGTGTTCGAGGATGGCGTGGTGGTGGAGGCGAAGAAGGGGGAGTTCCTGGGCGGCGCGGATTCGCTGTTCAGCGCCTCTAAGGCGGAGGGCCTGGTCTTGCGCGGGGCGGCCACGCTGCGCATGCGCAAGGCGGACTATGAAAACCCGGACGTCTACGTCAAGGCGGAGTGGAGATCGGGGATTGCGCTCTACGGGTGCCGCAACGTGCGAATCGAGGGTTTGACGATCGCGGAGACTGGCGGCGACGGCGTCTTTATCCGCGGGGCCTTTGGCGGCTCGCCCAGCTTCTGCGAAAACGTCACCATCCGCCGCGTGGTGTGCGACGGCAACTACCGCCAGGGCGTCAGCGTCGTGAGCGTCAAGGGCCTGTTGATCGAAGACTGCGTGATGAAGAACACGCGGGGCACGGCCCCGGCCGCGGGGATTGACCTGGAACCGGACCACAACAACGAGATGCTGCAAGACGTGGTTATCCGGCGTTGCGTTATCCAGAACAACGAGGGCAGCGGACTGGTGATCTACGGCCGCCAGCTTGACGGCGCGCGCGAGCCGATCTCGATTCTGGTCGAGAAATGCGTGGTGCGGGGGGGCGGGGCCGGCGCGTCTGGCATCTGCGTCAGCGCGCTTTCCGAGCGCAGTCCCAAAGGCCTGGTGGAAATTCGCGATTGCGAGGTGGAGAACGTGGCGGGTCCGGGCTTGTTCATCATGGACAAGAGTCCTGCAGGGGCGCGGGTTGTGTTCTCGCGGTGTGCGCTGCGCAACGTGGCGTCCGCGGTTGTTGACATGGACGGGTTCGGGACAGGCAAGGTGAGGCCGCCGGCCATCGCGCCGGTGACGTTCTTCGCGTTCCGGCCGAAGCTGGTTCCGGTCAACGGGGGTGTGGAGTTTGAGGACTGCCGCGTCGAGGACAACCAGGATCGGCCAGCGGCCCTCGCTGTGGGCGGCAAGGAGGGGATTCGCCTGGCAGGCGTGAAGGGGCGCTTGATTCGACGCGGACCTGGCAAGGCCAGGCTGGAGCTGGGCGCAAACGCGGAAAGCTGCGGCTTCGAAGCGGTGTCAGACCCACGTCCTTAGTCTCCTGTGGTATCAGGGGGCGCGTGTGGTTGGCGGGTGAGACTGGTTTCTCCGGGAGCGATAGGACATGCTTGTTGGTTCCGCGTGGGAAGACATTACGCCCAAGAATAAGCTGCCGATCATGGGGCAGATGCGGCTGAGGCTGGGCAGAGTACGTTCACGATCCGCTGACGGCGAACGCGGTGGCGTTTGAGGAGGGGGACAGAGGGCGTCGCTGGCGCGGGTGACGGGTGTGGCGGAGCTGGCGGACGGGTACGTGGGCGACGTGCCTGCGCCAGAGGCTTTTGACCCCGGCGGCTATGAGACGAGGCCCGGGGAGACCAGCCTGCTGGCGCGCGAGGCCGGGGGCGCCATGGTGGCGAAGACCGCGGAGCTGTTGTGGCAGGCGTTCGCGTCCTGACCCGGCGGTTGGGCTGAGGAGGGCCGGCGGTCTCGCTTGTTCGCAAGCGCGGGTGGGACGCATCCGGGCCAAGTGGCCGGGCGGGCGGGACGCTCGCGCTCCGGCGTCTGCGCAACGCTGTCTTTTGCTCTGGCATGGGGCTCGGAGGACGAGCGGGCAATCGGACGATTCGGACCGGCCGGACAGGCCCGACGTGCGAGACGCCGCGACGTCCTCTACTCCGCCGGGGTCTCCTTGCGGGCTTTCTCGATGCAGTCGGCGACAAGGTCCATGTCGGCGGCGGTGGTGAAGGGGGACATGACAAAGGATTTGAGGGCGAGGATGGGGTCGCCGACAGGGGTGGCGCGGTAGTGGTCGGTGAGGGAGAGGGCGGGGCCTTGGCCGGATTCCATCTGGCGCTGCAAGGCGTCGAAGACGCGGCGGTTGTATTCGTTGTGCTTGCGCAGTTGGGCGGCGAAGCCTGGGTTGACGCGCTCTTTGCGCCAAGCGTCTTTGGCGTCGACGCCGTCGGGATAGACGCGGAAGAGGGTGACGGGGCCGGCGTTGTAGTCGTTGACGACGCAGGCGCCGGGGGCGGCTTCGAGGCGGGCGCGGAGGTGTTCGGCCATGGCGACGATGTGGCCGAGGATGGCGCGGTAGCCGGTCTTGCCGAGGAGCTTGAGGTTGGCGAGGGCGGAGAAGACGCCGCCGCAGCCGCGCGAGGCTTCGAGGGTGAAGACGCCGGGGTGGTAGTTGCCGAACTGGAAGAGGTAGGGCATGAGGGTCTGGTCGCGGGTGATGCGGTCGAGGTCGGCTTTGTTCTTGCAAAGGAAGAGGCTGGAGATGTAGGGACCATAGCCGGTCTTGTGGAAGTCAATGCCGATGGAGTCGGCGAGGTGGAGATGGCGGATGCTGGAGCTGGCGTCCCAGAGGCAGCGCAGGGCGCGGGGGGGAAAGTTCATGGGGTTGGCGTCGAAGTCGTAGTCGTTGAAGACGGCCCAGGGCCAGCCGATGACGGCGTCGGCGTGGACGTGGGGCGCGTAGGGCAGGCGGAAGTCCTCGACAAGGCGGTCGCGGAGGCGCACGATGAACTCGAGGTTGTCCATGCCAAAGGCGTCGGTGGC